>CALRWX020000001.1:0-97449 GCA_943371975.1 Pseudanabaena sp. UWO311
GCTTTCAATCGCCATCTCCTTGAACGCTTTATTTCCCTGTTAGATTTAGACCTTACTTCAATTAAATTACACCCTAATTTCCACAAACTTTGTAACTACGGCTCCATCTCTGCCCCAATTTGTCCGTAGTATTGTTGTAAAAATTAATATTAAAATATTCAGGCATAAATTTAGGATTTTCTCTAAAGATTTTCTCTAAGGATTTTCTCTGTTTTTAAAGCCCGTACTAAACCAGCCCTAGTGATTCGTAGGGCATCAATAACAGTTCCCCTATCGTTAAGCTTGATAGGATTACCCGCTTCTACCAACTGATCTGCTAAGTTAACTAATATGTTTTTGGCGATCGCTAAATAACTTAGCCTTGTCCTCGCGCAACCCGTTCCCAATATAAAATTTTAGCAACGCATCTATCGACATATCTCGACTTGCAGCAACCTCTTCAAGCGATCGCATCGCATCAACTGGAATTTGCAACAAGACCGCCTCAGTCGCACGGTGCTTGATTTGTAGTTTAATATCCTCTTCAATTTGATTCATATAATTTCCTTTCATTACGAGTAGCAGGACGGGCTGAAATTATGCGCGATCTTTGACCGCGATCGACATACACCAATAGCAACAAGCGATGCATCAACGAATATCCAATAATGAAATCACGAATCTCCACATTAACAGTAGCATCACCACTTTGGTAAAAAGGATCTAAGAAAACCTCTGCGGCTTCCTCAAATGTAACACCATGTTTATCAATGTTGCTTAACGCTTTGTTAGTATCCCATTCAAATTCATTACCTTGTAATCGATAGACAACATTCATAAGTCTGTTTTCAATACGCTTTAATCCGTCATTTCAATAGCTTAACTTGATAAGCGCTCTCTTGTTTTCATTAACAATCTCTGCTAAAAGACTAGGTTTAACCGCCCACAAAGAATACTCTTCCCAAGACATTCCTAAAAACTCATGCAACTCAAGAGAGATATTTGAATCACTATCATGCCATTCATCAATGTAATCATCAATCTCTGATTTTGCTTTCCTTGCTTAATTCCATTTTTCCTTATGTGTTCTGATCCACACTTTGGACACTTCATCTTTCTTGTTTGAACTCATACTTCATTATGCAACGCCAAAGATACTAAGGATCATAAGTTCATGACCACTGACGGTGAAATGTTAGCGATCGATGAGATTTTTGAGCTTGGGTTAGATCTGGCGGTCGCTAACTAAATTATCCAACTTGGCTAAAGAGCGGAAAGTTTTCTGGATTGCGAATTGATTCAACAGATATATCAATGTCTAAATCTGACCAGTAAAGATGATTTGGGGATGGAAGTTCTACATTAAATATTTTGGAGATATTTGCATCTCGAAACCAAGGAAATTCAGAAAATGGTAGAAAAAGTTCTTCGTTGTTTAAAAGTAACCAAAGACCGTGAGGGGATATATTAGTTACTTCAACTTGGGAAATGTCTGTTCCAAGCAATACGGATTTCTTGTTCATTATCTTTTACAAGTTTAAGTGCTGCATTGATTTCACGTTGGGAGATCCCTTTATGTTGAGCGAGTTCAATCGTTGGTTCTAGCCAAAATTTAGCTTCACCATGTTGAGATTGGACATGGACGTGCATTCTCGATTCTTCTCTAGAGAAAAAATAAAAACGGTAGCCGTCCTTACGAAAAACAGTTGGACTCTTTGACTCAATAGTTGGTATTTCTCTCCACATTATCTCGATTGTAACTTATAGCGTGATCGCATTAAAGCTACTAAGGATCATAAGTTTATGACTACTGATGGTGAGAAGAAGAGCGATCGATGAGATTTTTGAACATGGGTTAGATTTGGCTGTAGCAAAACAAACTTGAAAGGCGATCGCTATATCAATGTTTAGCTTTAATTAAGCTAAGATCGGAATATCTAAATGAATGTAATCTTTGGGAGCGAAAACTAATGGTTAATGTTCTGCAAATAGGAGATGTTGGCACAGAGCTATCCAACCTCGTCCATGAGGTAAGCGATCGCCAAACTCAAATCGTGATTGAGTCAGAAGGTAAGCCTGTGGTAGCAATGGTTCATTATGATTATTTGGTGAATTTGCTTGATTCACTAGAGGATGCGATCGATAGCAAAGTTCTAAAACAAGCTGTTGCTGGTAATGCTGTTGCTGGTAATGATGAGTTTTTTAGCTTTGAGGATGTTGTCGAGGCTCACAACACTGCTCATAATGTAAAGGTGCGATTGGATGATTTTGTGAAAGTATGAGCGATCGCTATACATTACAGTTTGCTAGAGATGCGAAGAAATCGCTTGCAGATTTACAGCCAAAACAATTCAAACAAATTGCAACTAAAATTTTTGCATTGCTAGAAAATCCTCAACCACAGGACTGTAAAGCATTGAAGGGATATCCTAATGGTTATCGTGTTGACTCTGGTGAGTATCGGATTTTGTATACTTTGGAAGATGGAGAAATTCGGATTTTTAGAGTTGGGAAACGAAATGATGATGAAGTCTATCGCAATTTGTGATTAAACTAATACCCAATAGCACGATCGCGGTAATCAAGAAGTCTTTGAATATGAGTTAGAAAATGGCGATCGCCTCAAATCAAGCAAAGATAATATATTTAGGGACACATAGTAAAATAAAGAACTGATTTTTAGTGGTGCGGTGAAACTGTGCTGCAAAAAGCTGATTCTTTATTAAATTGCAGCTCCTTATGCCTCAAACTAAAATATATGGAAATGCTAATTTCATTGAACAAAATCGCGAAACTCTATCGACCACGATCCATTCTTGTGTTGTTGATGCGTTGAATTATCCACTCGAAAAGAAATTTCAGCGATTCTTTCCATTACAAGCTGAAGACTTTGAATATCCTAGCGATCGCACTGAGCAATATATCATCATCGAGATCCTCTTGTTTACAGGACGTTCAGTGGAAGCAAAAAAACATCTATATCGGTTGCTGTTTGAAAGACTCAAGGATAACTTGAGCATAGCACCCTTAGATATTGAAATCATTCTGATCGAAATACCGAACTACAATTGGGGTATTCTTGGTATGGCGGGAGTTGAATTAAATTTGAACTATAAGGTGAATGTTTAAGAAGAACCAATTTTTTGTAGCGCAACGAAGCTGCGCTACAAAAAATTGGTTCTTTATTTTCCTGCGAGACCCTAGGTATAATGTACAAAAACATATCGGACTTATTGAAATAACTCATGGCGATCGCATTTAGTAAGTATCATGGCTTAGGCAACGACTTTGTATTGATTGATAACCGTCACAGCGCTGACCCCATTCTCACTCCAGAACAAGCAGAGAAATGGTGCGATCGCAATTTTGGTGTCGGTGCAGATGGCGTAATCTTTTTGCTAAATGCTGACACTTCAAACACTGATAAAGGCGAGCATCGGATGCGAATCTATAACTCCGATGGTTCCGAACCTGAAATGTGCGGTAATGGAATTCGATGTTTAGGCAAATTTATGCAAGATTTGGGAATTCCTACCATTGGAGGCAAATATCCTATTCAAACGGGTGCAGGTTTGATCGTGCCGCAAATGGATGCTGATGGACAGGTAACGGTAGACATGGGTAAGCCATTTTTGACTGCTGCCGAGATTCCGACAACTCTAGGGCAAAGCGAACGCAAAGTTGTGAATGTCCCTCTTGATGTTGGTGGCAAAACTTGGAATGTGACTACAGTGAGCATGGGAAATCCTCACTGCATGACCTTTGTAGATAATGTTGATAGCATTCCCTTAGCTGAAATCGGCGTTCTCTTTGAACATCATCCCGTATTCCCAAAACGTACAAATACAGAATTTGTAGAAGTCATCAATCGCAGTTATGTAAAAATGCGCGTATGGGAACGCGGTGCGGGCGCAACCCTTGCCTGCGGAACGGGAGCCTGTGCCACAGTCGTCGCAGGTGTTTTAAATGACCTATGCGATCGCACCTGTACCGTCAACCTTCCAGGAGGCGATCTCAAAATTACTTGGTCAGCCGAAAACGATCGCATTTTGATGACAGGCCCAGCCCAGCTAGTATTTACTGGATTCTTTCTTTGATATTGTGGCGCGAAGCGCCACAATATCAAAGAAAGAATAATTTTGAGGTAAAAGAATGAGCGAAACTATCTTTAGTAAAATCATTAAGCGAGAAATTCCTGCAACGATCATTTACGAAGATGATCTATCCCTCGCTTTCCGCGATGTCAATCCTCAAGCACCCGTGCATTTTTTGGTCATCCCCAAAAAGCCAATTGCGAAACTATCAGATGCAAATGCCGACGATCAATCCTTGCTAGGTCATTTGCTACTGGTGGCTAGTAAAGTTGCAGCACAGGAAGGCTTAACAGGTTTTCGTTTAGTAACAAACAATGGTGCAGAAGCAGGGCAAACGGTTTTTCATCTGCATATTCATGTTTTAGGCGGACGCGCCCTAGACTGGCCCCCAGGGTAGCCAGATAACCACACAAAGCACGGTTGTCAGATCTTTAGCGCTCATGATCCTCTATCGTTTATTATTAAATTTTTAATAAACATAGACACCATAGCGATCGCAATGCCTCAAGCGTATGTACTAGGACTGGGACAGTCAGGAATCTCTGCTGCTAAGCTACTTCAGGCTGACGGCTGGCAGGTAATAGTTAGTGATAGTAATGCCAGTCCAAGTCTAGAGCAGCGCAAGCTTGATTTAGAGGCTGAGGGGATTGCGGTTGAGCTTGGGGGCTTTCCCAACTTTGACAATTTAATTAAGACTGGTCAACCGGTAGATTTAGTAGTTGTTAGTCCAGGGGTTCCTTGGGATCGGTCTGAAGTTGAGCAAGCCCGATCTTTTGGTCTGAATACAGTTGGTGAGATCGAGTTGGCATGGGGCTATCTCAAGCATATTCCTTGGGTGGGGATTACTGGAACTAATGGCAAAACTACAGTTACATCCTTAACAGCAGCCATTTTTCAGGCAGCAGGGTTAAAGGCGATCGCCTGTGGCAATATCGGTCTACCTGCGTGCGAAATTGCCTTACAAGTATTAAGCAAACAGATTCAACCTGATTGGATTATTGCCGAATTAAGTAGCTATCAGATCGAGTCGTCTCACAGTATCAAACCGCGAATTGGCATTTGGACAACCTTTACCCCCGATCACCTCAATCGCCACTATACCCTTGAGGCTTATCGGGATATTAAAGCTAAGTTGATCAATCCCTCTGGTCACATTGTCCTCAATGGTAACGATCACTTTTTGCTTAATTTTGGAGCGGCGATGTGGCCTAAAGCAATTTGGACAGGAATTGACGATCACGTCGTAGAAGCGATCGCCGATGGAGCTTATATTAATAATGGTTGGGTGAAATTTCGTGACGAAACTGTTTTTCCAATTTCCCATTGGCATTTATTGGGTAGCCATAACCGCCAAAATTTATTAATGTCTGTCGCGGCGGCAAAATTGGCTGGTATAGCCTCAGAGCATATTGATCGCGGCATCTCTGAATTTCAAGGTGTACCCCATCGTCTGGAGCATATTCGCTTTTATGAAGGGATTGCTTTTATTAATGATAGTAAGGCTACGAATTATGATGCGGCTGAAGTGGGTTTAAAAGCCGTTAAACCACCAGTGGTTTTAATTGCAGGTGGACAACCCAAGCAAGGTGATGCTAGTGCGTGGCTAGAGCAAATTCGCCAACGCGCGATCGCAGTTTTATTGATCGGCGAAGCTGCGCCTTTATTTGCGGAAATGCTGAAGGATGCTGGGTTTAAGAATTACGAGATTGTAGAGACACTCGAAGGCGCCGTCAAGCAAGCTGCCCATATTGCTCACACCCGTGCCCATAACCACCCTAGCCAGTCTTTGCCAACTGTGCTATTCTCCCCTGCATGTGCAAGCTTCGACCAGTTTGTAAATTTTGAGCAACGCGGCGATCGCTTCCGCCAACTTTGTCAAGAACTTTCATGACTCCATCCTTCTTTCCTAAAGATTTCGCTACCATTAATCTCTTCAAGCGCCGGACTGTCTTGATTTGGATCATTTTGGCACTATCGATGTTGGGATTAGTTGTGCGTTTAGTTTATTTACAGGTGATCACATCGTCCGATCTGTTAGACAAGGCGCGTAAGCAACAAATGTTTACCTTGCGTCCATTTATTCCCCGTCGGACAATTACTGATCGCAAAGGTACAGTTTTAGCCCTAGATCGCCCAGTCTATACCTTATTTGCCTATCCACATCTTTTTGACCAAAACAGTAAAGATCCGAGTAAAAATACTAAGAAAAAGACTTTTGAAGAACTTACTGCGGAAATCGCGACAAAACTCTCCCCAATCTTGAGAAAGCCTCCCGAAAAGATTGTTAATATTCTCAATCGTGACACAACATCCATTCAAGTTGAGTATTGGCTCCCAGAAGAGGCAGCCGATCGCATTTATGCTTTACAGATTGATGGGTTAGAACTAATTCAGCAGCGTCATCGGCTCTATCCGCAACAAGACCTCGCCGCAGAATTACTTGGCTATGTGAATGTCGATCATCGTGGTCAGGCTGGCATCGAGCTTAGTCAAGAAAAGTTACTAGAACGCACCGATCAAGAAGCTAAAGGTGCTCAAGATGGCAGTGGCAAATTAATTCCCAATCGTGTACCTGCGGGAATGATCCGTAGCGATCGCACCAGCTTACAAATGACCATCGACTCAAGGATTCAGCGCACTGCAAGGCAAATTCTGAAGCAGCAAATGGTAAAGTTTAGTGCTAAGCGTGGCTCCGTTATTGTGATGGATGCTAGAGATGGTGGTTTATTGACCCTTGTTACCGAACCCACCTACGACCCAAATCGCTATTACGAAGCGGATGTTAAATTGTTTAGAAATTGGGCTGTCTCTGACCTTTATGAACCAGGTTCTACTTTTAAGCCGATTAACGTGGCGATCGCTCTCGAAGCTGGAGCCATTCAGCCTGATACTGTATTTAATGATGAAGGAGCTTTGACTATTGGCGGCTGGCCAGTAGCAAACTTTGACTATGAAAAGGCTGGTGCAGTTGGGGCTCTTAGTATTAGTCAGATCTTAGAGCAATCGAGCAATGTGGGTATGGTACATATTATCCAGAAAATGAAACCATCGGTTTATTATGGTTGGCTAGAACGCATTGGATTGGGAGATATTTCGGGCATTGATTTACCCTCAGAAACACCGAGCGCCCTCAAACCGCAAGAACAATTTAATGAATATGTGATTGAGCCTGCTACGGCTGCCTTTGGGCAAGGATTTTCCCTAACCCCGATCCAAATGGTTCAACTGCATGGCATTCTCGCTAGTGGCGGGAAGCTTCTCACGCCCCATGTGGTCAAAGGTTTGATTAATGAAGAGGGAGAAGACTACTATCAGATCAAATTACCAACTCCTCGCCAAGTCATTTCCCCCGCTACTGCTCAAAGAGTGCTCGAGATGATGACTAACGTAGTAGAAAAAGGTACAGGTTTACCTGCCCGTATTCCGGGTTATCGGATTGCAGGTAAAACAGGTACTGCCCAAAAAGCTTCATCTACCGGTGGCGGTTATGCCAATGCCAAAATCACTAGTTTTGTTGGTACTTTCCCAGCGAAAGACCCACGCTATGTGGTGTTAGCAGTAGTCGATGAACCTATTGGTTCAGATGCCTTTGGGTCTACTGTGGCGGCTCCCATTGTTAAAACTGTCATTGAGGATATTATTGTTACGGAAGGTATTCCTCCTAGCCATCCTGAAGAAGTAATTTCTAAGATTCTGACTTTGACTGAGCCTCAGCCTACGACAACTCCTTCGCCTTCGCCAAGACCGACTCCTAAATCAGAAACAAAGCCATCCCGCGATCGCCCCTAAGAAATCTTCTCCTCTCCCTTAATGGGAGAAGATGCTGGGGGGAATCGCGATATTCGTTCCACGTAACATCAGTTAGTTAGGTATTTGGGCGTTAAGATTTGTTAAAATCATGAAAGTCAAATTATAGGAAACAGTTGTGGCAAAAGTTGAAATCTATACATGGCGTATGTGTCCCTTTTGTATTAGGGCAAAGCATTTGCTTGATAAGAAGGGCTTAGAGTACATAGAATATGCGATTGATGGTGATGAATCAGCGCGATCGCAGATGGTATCTAGAGGTTCAGATGGTAAACGCTCTGTGCCCCAGATTTTTATTAATGATCAACATATTGGCGGTTGCGATGCCATTCACGATCTAGAGCGTCAAGGCAAACTCGATTTATTACTAGTCTAAAAAAAGAGGTGCACTGCACCTCTTTTTTTAGACTAACTCACCTTACCTTTTTAGCTATAGATGATTCTCAAGAGTAACACTAAAATCTTCGTAGGTTTTTACCCCAATTACAGTCTCAACAAGCTCCCCTTGCTTAAAAAATAAAACAGCAGGAATACTCTTTAGACCAAATTGCTTTGCTAAAGGTTTGTTGGCATCAATATCTATTTTCATGATCTTGGCGCGATCGCCATAGTTTTCTGACAACTTATCAATGAATGGGGCAATCACTTTACAAGGTCCGCACCAAGTAGCTGTACAATCTACCACGAGAATAGATGTATTTTCGCGAAGGTTTTCAAATTCAGATTGATCGTTAATAAAAGGAGCTGAACTCATTTGATTTTTTAAGACTAGCTAATAAAATAAATTGAAAGGGGTAGGAAAATATCAGACAAGCATTGCAGACAAACAATGTGGCTGAGAAAATCAGTATAGTTTATAGAGCATTTGTAGTGATTATTTTGTTTTTGGTATAGAAAACAATCTAGAATTGGTAGTGATAAAAAGGGAAGAATAGTAAATATAGATAAGCAATCAATAGGGCTTTACTGTGTAATTATCTAAAATCTCTCGCCCCCGACGAGTCAAAGTTTCTGAGCCTTCTAGCATCAATAGGTATTGTCCACGCTCTAAACAACTACGACAGGAAATAGAAAGACTACTTTTAATAATCCAACCATAGAAAGTCCCAAGGACTCCCCCGGCAACAATGCCTATAATTCCCGCAGTAGAAGTAACTGTTAGTAATGTTTGATACCAATCAAGATTAGGCAATTGAAAGCTAAAAATTAAGTGCAGGATCATTCCCATACTCATACTAGCTGTGCCTACCCAAAACATTCCACGTTTGGCGTAACGCCATGCTGTGCTTGTGGGATTAAATAACCCAACACTATCGGGACTGCTGTAACCTTTACCGACAAGAGCCAAGTTTTCAGGCGAAATACCATGACATTGAAGCAGACGATATGCTTCAAAGGCTGAGGATTCGTCAGGTAAGACCGCAATCATCAGGCGAGAATATTTTGATTTAGTGTGTGTCACAAGTGCTGCCTGCTATCGTCTGAAAGTGTAATAGCAAAAACAAAAATGGTGTACTCATTTTTGTTTTTGAAAACCCTTGCTGGGATGTTTTTTTAATTTACAAATGTATTGTCACACTTTTGTAAATTGGTATAGCAATCCTAAATGAGTTGAGAGAGGCTTCGACTACGCTCAGCCAACGATATACGTTAGCTGAGCGTAGTCGAAGCCCGATTTTTATCATAAATAATTTAGGACTGCTATATAAATCAGAATATTAGAATATATCTGTTTAAATTCTACAAAGTTTCAGGCTATTACAGTGCGGAATATATTTAAATTAAATATAAATTTTTAATTTAGAGTTCCAAATGGCGCAGCTACGCTAATTGAGCGATCGCTTGATGATCAATCAATACTTTATTTGTGAGCAAATCTGTAATCGTAGCAATCAGGACGCGGCGATCATCGATCGCAAAGTCAACGGTAATGCGATCGCTTCCCAATTCGCCGAAGGGATCAAGGCGAGCGATACAAACTTGATTAGATTTATCTTGATTAGCTGCGGCAAGCGATCGAAAGTCCGATTGTTTTAACAACTGGCTACTGGTCATTCTGCCCGAACTATCATAGGTGACTTCTACATGGGCAATATCGGCAACTTCGCCAATATCTAGCCATATTTCGGTTTGTCCAGCGATCGCTACCTGTAAAATGAGGGACTCAGAGCGTTGACAGGGATATTTTATACCTTTCTCAAACAAGGTATAGAACGAATATTGATTTAAATAAGGTTCCCAAAGGCGAATAGCATAACTGTGGCGCAAATGGTCTTCGATCGCGATCGCTTGTCCTAGTGCTAAGGCTCCATGTGCGACTGCCTCAAAGGGTTTGCCCAATTTGACTTTAGACTTGCCAAAATAGGAAATAACTAATTGCTGAATGGCGACAATTTGACAACTGCCACCAACCAATAGAACTTGCTCAATCGCTGCCTTACTAGTGCCTTTGTTGAGCGCAACCGTCAAGACTTCATCGATCGCTTCGCGTAATTGTTCAAGCAATTGATTTTGTTCTAAAATTGCCGTTAGTTCTGCTTGATTGAGTTTTAGCTTACGAGAAATCATTTGCGGATCAATCCAGATTACTTGAACTTCCTGCACTAAAGATAATTGAATTTTGATTTGTTCGGAAACTTCCAAAATACTGAGCCAATCAGCTTCATTAAGTTGCGATCGCGTTATTCCCCATTGACCTAAAAAATGTTCTGCAATCGAACGATCAATATCGATACCGCCAATATAGGCATCGGATTTGGCGATCGCTTCCGCTTTGATGACTTGCAAATTTTGAGAGATGGGAGCAGTCCGCACAAGGCTTAAATCTAATGTACCACCACCAAAATCAATCACTAGTACTAGTGCATTGGGGCGGGTAATCGCATAGCCCAAGGCGGCGGCGGTAGATTCATCAATAATTTGAATGTTAGGTAACTGTAACTTTTTAGCGAAATTGCTAAACCAATGGAGATAAGCCTCAAATGCTCCAACGGGAACTGTAAAAATTATTTGTGTTGCTTGAAGTTGTTTTAGATTTAGTTGTGCATTGATGCGTTGCCAGAGTTCCGTTAAAAATATTTCAGCGATCGCATCTGCATCATAAAAACTGCCATCTAGTTCACGGGCAGGCGAGCGAAAATTGGCAACAAGATCGCGCTTAAACCCTTGAAATAGTCGTTTTGATCTATCCGATTTATTAGATATATTTTGAGAATCTTGAGATTGATCGAGCGATCGCACCTGTTCCCCAAATAGAAATCGCTCCTTACCACCCACATAAACCAAACTAGGGACTAGCCATGCTGTGCCTTCAGTGGTTGCATATTCACGAGCAATATCCCCCAACTGTAAAGTTTTGAGAACTGCTAGATCACTATCACCTGTAGACATCACAAAAGCGATCGCGGTATTACTCGTCCCAAAATCAATCGCGATAATCGTCATTAATTTCTTCGCTATAGGCGCGATTGCCGCCAGATTATTGAGATTTTAACAGTGCTACCTGAGCTAGGCAAACTAATTCATTCATTAGAGGAAATAGCAAACCCGAAATTTAGGAATTATTTCCGCAAAGGCTTGTTCATTTAAAACCTTAGTTAAAGGATCAGACAATGTCAGCATGTATAGATTACTATGCCTCCATGAAGAGAACAATTAGGAACTATTTTTTGCCCCATCCAAATAATCCCCCTTTCTTTTCAGGTGGCTTAGCAGAGGTTTGAGTTTGTGCTGCGGCACTAACTTGATTAATGTACTTCAGTGCAGTCGGCTCCTTAGGATCAAGTTTTAGAGCTTTTTGGAAACTTGCCTTGGCGATCGCTGCCACATTTTGATTCATTTGCACTACCCCTTTGAGGGCATAAACCTTGGCATTAATTGGGTCAAGATTTTCTGCCACAATTAATTCTTTAAGAGCCTCAGTCCATTGCTTTTTGCTAATAAATAGTTCTGCCATATTCAAATTACGCAATGCTGGCGACTGGGCTGGGGGACTTGGGGCAGAGCTTTGTTGGTCATTCCAATTACTGATCTGTCTATTAGGTGAAGCTGATGCAGCACTACTGCCAGTGGCAAAACCTAGGCTATTTTGCGTAAGCAAATATACGAGATTTAGCTCGCTCAGGATGGAAGTATATTCCAAAATCAAATCTAGGTTCTCATATTGTTTTGAAGAAACCTGCTCGACAAACTGATTATAGGTGATTTCGTGGGGGATACGATATAGCTTTTGAGCAATCTCAGATTTGAGAGTGGGTGCTTCTTCTTGTTGTTTTTTCTTTTGAGAAAACATCCTCAAAGTTGCCAAATATTCACCTCGATCGCGATCGCTATTGAGGATTTGGTAGGCAGGGCTAACCATTTTGGAGAAATATTTAGTCGCAGTTTCTTTCTCTTCCTCGGTACGTCCAAAGACATCAGGATGCAGAATTTTTGCAAGCTTCAAGAATTTTTTGCGAATATTTGTGGCGTCGGTTGTCAATGGTAACCCGAGAATGGCGTAATGATCGCTAATACCGGAACTGGCAAGTCCGTTGCTGATTTTAAAGTTTTCTGACTTTCCCACAAGTTCCACCTCTTAAGTATCTGTTCAAGTTTACCGTCTTGAATCATTTCCGTTAACGCTTTATCGATCGCTTTTTTAAGTGATACATCATCTTTATTAATGATCGCCACTAAACGAATCGGGATCAAAGGCTCACCAACGATTATAAAGTTAGGATTGTTTCTTGCCTGCCATACGGCTATAGGCTCGTCAAGGATCATCACGTCCAATTGGCGATCGCGCAACTGGATCAGCATCCGATCAAGATCCCGTGATGAAAATAGACGAATCGCGTTTCCCCTGTTCTTATTATAGGTTTCTGTAATCGCAGCGCCGCCACTATTTGCCACAACTCCCACTCTTTTACCAATCATGTCGCGCAGAGATTTGATTTGTGTGCCATCGGCACGAATTAACAATCTTTGGGCGCTGCGGTAATAAGAAGCAGTTTCGATAAATTTCCCCTTATTGTCGCTTGTTTCTAGCCCTCCCTCTTCCCGCGCACTGAGCAGCAAGTCAACCTGTCGCGAGGATAGGTTTTCAGGCTGGGTTGTCCAAGGAATATTAATTGGACGCGGTTCAATATTTAACTTTGCCGCAATTTCTTGAATAATTTCTAGCTCAAATCCATCATAAAACTGAGTTCTAGCGTTCCAGAACATATAAGGCCCCCCGATCGCTGCGTCAATTCCCACCCGCAAATGACCACGTCGCATGACAATGCCTAGACTGCTATCTTCAGCAAATACAGGATTGCTCGTGATCGCTATGCCCAGACTTAAACCCGTATAAATTGCTAAGCAAGTGAGTTGTTTGACAAACTTAAACATCAAGTAATTCATGGGTGATGGCTACATGAATACTATATAACAATCCTAAATAGTTTGAGAGAGTGCGCCCCAAGGGGCGCACTCTCTCAAACTATTTAGCTGGGTTTTAAGAAAGCGCAAAGCGCTGTAAAACTTAGCTCCATAGGGTAGCGGCTAAATGCCATAGCTGCCACCCTAGTCCTAGACCAACCACACAGGGCAAAGTCAAAATCATGATCACGTTTATTAATTTATGCTTTTTATTTAGTAGAGAGTCGCCAATAAAAGCGAGCATCATAATCCCGAAGCATGAAGCAATCGCCACACATAGCAGATAAAACTTGATTTTGACTAAAAAAATAAAGCTCCCAACAATTAATAAGCCACTAACTAAATAGCCCCATTTCATCAAAGCATAGTCCGCAAATCCACTGATAGCTGGCAATAAACCAACAATCATAAAACCTGCGATCGCTAGATTTTTACGAGCAGGTATTGTGAGCAATATCGATAGAAAGTAACCCATGCAGATATAGCTGACCAAAATGATGAATAGCCCAAACCACAAAAAGTTAACTTTTTTAAAAGATCCGTTTGGCTTAGATATCTTAAATTTTGGAGGCTTAACATTAGGGATCTTGGGTAAATCGAGTGTTTTTAATGTGTTTGGGTTTGGTACATCAAACATTGACTCTCTACTAGAGTCTTGAGATTCCTCAATTGCAGTTTTTAGCTTTTCTGATGAGTCAAGATTTTCTGCCATAGTCCTAATATTCTACGAAAAAAGATAGTTTAGAGTAACGCTTTGCGTTACTCTAAACTATCTTTTTTGTTCTACCGAACTCTCACTTTCAATATCACAAATCCGTAGGACGTAGGATTACCTGCACTTGTAGCATTGGGAACCAAGGGAAAAGTTGGCGTTCCTGTGGTGCGTGTGACATTTACAGCCACAGTGCCGTTAGGTTTGATGAAAGGCATTTCATTTTGGGCAGTGAGGTTCAGGTTTTCAGCAATTGGGAAACTTATAAAATCAAAGCGAATTGTAGAACCACTCACAAAACCTAAAATTTCCAAATCATTTTGTGATTGAGCATACTCTGCTATTAATTGCGTTTTTTCGGTTAAAGAGATTAGTACATTTGCCCCTTATAGAAAAAAGTTGTGAATTCCTAAACTCTCTTTAAAATAATTTGCTCCAATCCAACTAGGCTTATTTTGTCTCTGGTTAAAGTAATAACGCAGTTGTCCAGCATAAAAGTTACTATTTTCACCACCCTTCTCATTACTGATTTACGTCAATTTTATAGTTTTAAACTAAAGAGAGTTGCGGCAAGAAGTATAGCCGTAGTTAGTCTTGGAAGTAAAACCCAAATAATGTGGGGCGGCACTTTGCTCCGCCCCACATTATTTGGGTTCTGATTTATCCTAATACAAGTGGCTATGGCTGTACTACAAATCTCTTTTGCTTTTGACAGACAAATTTATAGGACAGTTTCTGAAGCGACAATCATTGAGCCAACTCCACTGTTAGTGAAGATTTCTAGTAATAGTGAATGAGGGACTCGACCATCAACGATATGAGCTGCCTTTACACCTTGAGCCAGCGATCGCACACAACACTGTACCTTTGGAATCATGCCACCACTAACCACATTGCTATTCATCAATTCTCTCGCCTTTTGAATCGTGAGACTGCGATAGAGAGTACTAGGGTCTTTGTAATTATGGAGAATGCCTGCAATATCAGTAAGCAAAATCAATTTTTCGGCTCCCAAGGCGGCAGCGAGTTCACCTGCGACAGTATCGGCATTGATGTTGTAGGACTGACCTGTTTCGTCGGTGGCAACACTGGACACAACGGGAATATGTCCTGCTTCGAGCAATGTAGAAAGTAGGCCGATATTGATTCCACTGACTTCGCCTACAAACCCGATCGCATCATTACCCTGAGGACGCGCACGGATTAGGTTGCCATCTTTGCCGCATAAACCCACACCAGATCCACCAGCAAGGTTAATCATTTCTACGATTTGTTTATTAACACGCCCCACTAGCACCATTTCCACGACTTCCATCGTCTCGGCATCGGTGACGCGCAAACCGTCGATAAATTGAGGTTTGATATTGAGCTTGGTTAGCCATGTGTTGATTTCAGGCCCACCTCCATGCACAAGGACTGGTCGTAATCCCATAAATGACATGGTTACGACATCGCGGATCACGTCTTGCCGCAGATTTTCTTCTTTCATGGCGGCTCCGCCATATTTGACGACAATAGTGCGCCCTGCAAATTGCTGCATATAGGGCAGAGCCTCACTTAGAACCTGAACGCGATCGCTGTCTGTTAGCATGAATGCCTCGACTACTCTTAAAAAATACTTTGATTAACCTTACAACCTCAATTACCCTAATAGATAAGGTAATTGGGCAGGTTATTAATATTTGGTGACTTTTACGAAAGACAGGGGTGGGAAATAAATAAGGGCGGCGCGAAGCGCCGCCCTTATTTATTTAGAGATACACTGAGTTTTTAGTGTTTTAGGTTTGAAATATGAATATTTCTAGTCAACTTTTACAACTTACTTCATGGATGGCAGGGGAATTTAGCAACCGTGAACAATCTCTAGATCAACCTGTTTGGTTTGTAAATCTAGTCTGGTGGCAGCGTCCTCTCCCCTTTAGTCTTCTGGGGAGTATTGCAATATTTGCCGAACAAGCCAATGCCCTGATTCTTGATCGCCCCTATCGTCAACGCATTTTGCAATTTGTGGAAAATGACGGCAAAATTCAAGTCAAATATTGGGGTTTTAAAGCCCCTGCTGCATGGTCTGGGGCTGGGCGCGATCGCGATCGCCTTAATCAGATCACTATTAATGACATCGAACCCCTCGCTGGTTGTTTATTAGATATCTCATTTGCCAATGGTCGCTACCAAGCTCAGATGCCCAAGGATGCTAAATGTTGTTTTCAATATTTAGAAGAATCACGGCAGGTTATTTTAGGCTTTGAGGTCAGTGCTAATGAATTTTGGAGTGGCGATCGCGGAATTAATCCTGAAACAGGATCAGCCATCTGGGGCGCAATTATGGACTTTTACAAATTCAAAAAAATCCATGATTTTAGTCATGAGTTTTAGATTACAAAGATTCACAACAACAAATAATAGACTGTGCTACCATCAAATTAACGTAATCTTAAATAGGCTGTTGTCAACTTCATTAGTTTGAGGACAAATACTATGTCAAACATCTCTCAAATTGTGATCAAATCAACCACAAATGAGGATATTAAAAGATTAGTTGATCGAGGAATTGAGATTCTAAGTATTTCACAGATACTGATAACTAACACAAACAATATTGTCAAAGATTTTCTAGAAGCGACCATTCAGGATATTTCTCTGTCTGATGAGGAAACTGCTCTTAAGAAACTGTTGGTTAGTCCAGAGTTATGGATGCCAGAGGTATCCAGAGACTGTAATGAGGTTTTGCGCTATATTACCTATGCTCTCATTGGCACAAATAAATTAGTTTTAGATGACTTGAATCTAGAAGATAAATATCTAGCATTGGGAATCCCTATTAGGTTTATCTCTAAAGTCGTTAGAAAAATGCATACTTTAAGTACTTCAT
The DNA here is from genome assembly GCA_943371975.1 of Pseudanabaena sp. UWO311. Taxonomy (GTDB): domain Bacteria; phylum Cyanobacteriota; class Cyanobacteriia; order Pseudanabaenales; family Pseudanabaenaceae; genus Pseudanabaena. The sequence goes on from CALRWX020000001.1 coordinate 16,868, forward strand.
TAGTCAATAACTCTGATATTAGTGAAGATCTAGATGGCTATTTCAAGTATATGATTGCTAGGCTGGATATCCAAGATCATTTAGCACTGTTAAATAAACAACACCAAAGCTTAACTAAATTGAAGCAAGAATGGTTAGCAGGGGACGCAGATGAGCAAACTGAAACTTGGAATTATTTGCGTGATGCTCTTAATCCTGATTCTCCTTCCTATAGCCCTGTGACTATATGAGTCCGATAGTTTTATTTGATACAGGGGTTTTAGGCGATGTAACAAACCCTATGGCAAAGCAATCTAATAACTCAGCCTGTTTAGACTGGTTAGTCTCATTGCCATCAAGAGGATATGAAGTAGCAATACCCGAAATAGCTGATTATGAATTAAGGCGTGAATTATTACGGGTTAAAAAGTCTGAGGGAATTCAACAGTTAGATTTGTTAAAAGCTGGGATCGTTTATCTACCCATTACTACAGATGTAATGCTAAAAGCTGCGGAGTTATCGGCGCAAGTAAGGCAAGATGGAAAGCCAACGGCTGACTCCAAAGCGCTAGATGGGGATGTGATTTTAGCGGCTCAAGCATTGTTACAAGCAAAGCAAGGATACGAGGTTATTGTGGCAACTACAAATGTCAAACATATTTCTAGGTTTGTTGATGCGCGTCTGTGGGTAGATATCTAGATGACCGTACTTACCGAAGCGCCACGATTAGTGACATAATATACAAGAAAACTTAGAACAAGACTGATACTGCTATGTCAGACGGAAAAGGATTTGGCTTTGGTTTAGGCAAAATGAAGGAAGCCTTCCAAAAAGCGCAGCAAATTCAAGAAGGCGCGAAAAAGCTCCAAGAAGAACTCGATCAACTACGCCTAACTGGTGAATCAGGTGGCGGCTTAGTTAAGATAACCCTCAGTGGCAACCAAGAACCTCAAAGTGTAGAAATTGCTCCTGAAGCATTAAATGAAGGAGCAGAAGTTTTATCAGATTTAGTACTTGCGGCCCTCAAGGATGCCTATCAGCTTTCGACAGGCACAATGAAACAGAAAATGGAAGATCTGACTGGTGGCTTAGGATTACCCGCGGGATTCTAAACAAAAAACAACTAAAATGATAGCGCGTTGCGCCATCCTTTTAGTTGTTTAAAGCAAATAAAAAATAACCGAATGATCGCGTAATGCGTCATCATTCGGTTTTTCAAAACAAATAAAAAACAACTAAATAAGGTCACGTTGTGACCTTATTTAGTTGAGCAAAATAGGAATTAAAAACATGAATAATCCTGCCTTGCGCGTACAGCGCCGCAACGAACCAGCAGCGCTGATTCCCACACAGCAAGAAGTATCGATTTTGGACTGGCTAGAATCCACAGGTCGTCTTATTGCCAGAGAAGGCACTGAATCAAACTTTAAGCTTGATGATGAAGCTGAAGAGTTAAGTGAATTAATGCTTGGTGATGACCCTAGCTACATTGATGATGACGACGATGATCTTGATGATGATGATGTCGATTAAGAGAATAAAAGTGTGCTAAGCACACTTTTATTCTCTTAATTCAGATGTTGAGAAGGTAGTGCGACGATGGCAAAAAAACAAAAATTCCCGCATTTAATAGGGTCAAAGTGGACTTCTATGCAGGAGACATTTGGATGGCGGCATTTTGTTGTAGTCAATCGTAAGAATGAAGGGGAGCTAGTTTTTGCAGAAATTAAGGCAGCTTGCGATGATTCAGTCAGATTTTGGCTCAACGCCAAGGCTCTAAAAAGACGATCGCTATGGACTCCTGGTTGGAAAACCCTTAACGAAATGTGAAAAACGCACAAAAAAGAGAGTTGCTTTATAACTCTCTTTTTTTGTGGTTTTTTACAGTCTAGAACTATAGATTGCCAAAAGCAGTGAGGCAATCTATAGTTCTAGACTGTAGCAAATGCATCAATATGCATGAGTTTTAAGAAGCGTGTAAAGTTAAAGTGCTTAGCCATCATGTCGCAAATACTCGTTACTTTCACACCCTCATGGAGGCGCACTTGTCCAAGACAGCTTTCGATAATACTCACGGTGCTAAGGGTGTCTTTACTGACCGCAAGAATAGGTACACCTAATTCCATTGCTTTATGAGCAACATCATCGCTAATATATGGACGACCTGTAAGAATCAAGCAGTTTGTTGAAGTTTCTAGTGCCGCAAATTGGAGGTCGATACGACTACTACCAGTAATTACAACTTTGTTATAAGACTTTCGGAAATAACTTTGGGCTGAATTGACATCCATTGCCCCGATTTTTAACTCCTCGACCATTACCTTGTTTAAATCAATATTTTCAGGGCAGCAAAGGATCGTTGCATTGAGTTGCTCGATCAGTTCAGAGACACTAACACTTCGCAAAGTCCTGTTTTCAGGCATCATGGCAAATACGGGAACGCCTTGATTTTCGAGATAGGGGTGTAGGACTTCGATGACCGTTTCATATTGATCCTCAGGAATATCATTAATCACCACACCCAGCAGGCGATCGCCAAAGCGAAATTTTGCCATCAAGATATGATCAACAACTAACAATGAACCAAATCTCATGACTAATAGGATTGGCGCGTCTAGATGATCTGCCATCTGCTCTAAAGACAGACCAAAAAGTGTACCTTCTGCTGTATTGGCAGGGGCTTCTAAAAGAACAAGATCACCTTCAATAATCTTGTTGTATTCCTCCAGTTTGTGACTGTAATCCGATGTGTCTTCACCAGATAGACGGCGCTGGAGGACATCACGATCAAGATTGAGAAGAGTGGGGCGCATCAGTGACGCTGGTAAATTTAAGGCTTGCTTAATAAATTCCACATCAGCCTCAACACGTTCGGCTGATTCAGGCAATTCTTTGGTAGTAAAAGTGCCAATCGGTTTGCCAAAGCCAACTTTGTAACCTTTGGCTTGCAAATGATATGTTAGTCCCAAAATTGTTGCTGATTTCCCACTACCTGATCTGGTAGAACCAATCAACAAATGCTTAGCCTGTGGCACGTCTCGCCCTCTAAAAATGATTACAAACTTAATTGGATTGTATTAAAGCTTACATCCTGTCTCGCTATTGTAACTGATGGACTGTTACTCATAATTTTTCTAAAGCTATTTATGCATAGAGATTATGCTATTTTTCGCAAATAAGTGAAGGTGGGGCGAAGCGCTGCCTTCTATATTATTTGCGAAAAATAGCATCGCTCACGCGACAGGCATCTGCGACTTCCTGCGGATCATGGACACGCAAAATATCTGCTCCGCCTGTAATACAGGCGGTACAGGCTGCAATTGTCCCAAACAAGCGATCGCGAGAATCAGGGCGATCGCTTATTTGTCCAATAAAGCTTTTGCGGGATACACCCACTAAAAGTGGTGCTGGAATCGTTTTGAAAGCACTTAAATTTTTAATAATTTCAAGATTATGTTCCAAAGTTTTACCAAATCCAATACCGGGATCGATCGCAATTAAATGTTGCGGGATGCCCCAAGCCTTAGCTACTGAGATCGCATCACCGAGAAATTGTTTGATATCCTGTACAACATCGCGATATTTGGGATTTACTTGCATTGTGCGTGGTTCTCCCTGCATATGCATTAAAAAAATCGGTACTTGCAACCGCCCCGCCAATGGCAACATATCAAGATCAAAACGCCCTGCGGAAACATCGTTGAGCATATCAGCGCCTGTGGCGATAGCCTCCTTTGCCACGCTTGCCTTCAAGGTGTCAACAGAAATTGGTAGGTTGGGATATTCTTGGCGAATAACTTCAATAATTGGCAAAATGCGATCGCTTTCTTCCACCGCACTGACTGGCTGAGCATTCGGACGGGTAGACTCGCCGCCAATATCGAGAATGTCAATATAAGGCAGTATTTGCGCGACCTTTTGCAGCGCTGCATCCCGTGAGTTGAATTGACCACCGTCACTAAAACTATCGGGCGTAATATTCAAAACGCCCATAATGTAGGTACGATCCCCCCAAACAAATTGGCGATCGCGAATTACCCAAGGCTCAGCAAAGGGCTTAGTTATGCTTGCTTCCAACTTATAAACCTCAAACATCAATTGTTTTGTTCAGCTCTCCTGCGGGCTGCCTTGTACACACAAGTTATCAGCTATATCGTGAGTTACTAACGATCCCCCTCAATCCCCCCCCTCAATCCCCGTTGTAAAGGAGGAGGAAGAAAATTCAATTAATTCCCCCCCCCGTTTACAAGGGGGGGCTAGGGGGATCTACACTCCAAAACATAGGGAGAGTAGCTACGGGAGAGGACTTTAGATTTCCGCTAAAACTTGGGCTGGATGCATTTCTGCCTTAACGCCAAGATAAATTTTCTCAATATTACCTTCAACATCAATCACAAAGGTATTTCGGAAGATACCAACATACTCTTTACCCATAAATTTTTTCTGCCCATAACTTTCATAGGCGGTGGCAACTTGACCATCAACATCAGTGAGCAAGGGGAAAGGTAGATCAAATTTTTGAGTGAACTTTTGGTGAGACTTAGCATCATCAGTACTGACACCAAATATCAAAGTATTTTTAGATTGAAATTGGGCATAGTTATCGCGAAAACCACAGGCTTCCTTGGTACATCCAGGGGTATTGTCACGGGGATAGAAGTATAAAATTACGCGGCTGCCTCTGAGACTAGAGAGGATGACAATATTTCCGTTAGTATCGGGCAAGCTAAATTCAGGAGCGCGATCACCAATTTTTAAAGACATAAATCTTCTCTAAAATATTTTTTACAGTTATTCTTTACAATTGCTTGCTCAAAGCATACTACAGCGCTTGGGGCTGTCTCAAAAAACAAGGGATTTTTAAAAGACTTGCTAAGGGAGTTGCGATTAATTAAAGTACCAGATGCTTTTACTTCGCTTAGCCAACGTTGGCTGAGCGAAGTAAAAGCCATATAAACTTGGTGGGACATTTTTTCTCACCAAGTCCCTAAGCAAGCCTTTTAAAAATTATTCTTCAATTCCGATCGCTAGTCTTGTATAAACCGTCGCAAGTGCATTCGCGTCTCCTACATTTCCTGGAAATAAGACTACAGGCAAATCAGGAAAACGGGCATGGTCTTCGGGAGTACACACCACCGAGCAACCTGCCAAAATTTGACCGAGTAGCCTTGCGGTAGGTAGATTTAATCCTGTACTTAAAACATCGTTGGACGTAATGCCACCTTTGCTAATCAAAAATCCAATATCAGTGGGCAATCCCCGCACGATCGCCATCAACAGCGCTGATACCGATTGACCAAAAGCGAGACGAGTTACAATATCCGCAAATTCTAATTCTTTGCGACTGGTGAACACTACGGCAGTTTTTCCTGCGGCGTGAGCTTGCTCAACCTGCGCTAAGACTTCTTGCTTGAGAATTACCGATTGTGTTGCCGTATCACCTAATAATCGAGCCACATCAATTTCGACGGGAACTGTATTGGGAGCCTTGAGCAGATTTTCTAGTTGCTCGGTAGTCTTTTTAACATGGGAACCCACGATCGCGACACCAGCTTTGTGCGATCGCATGTATTTAGACATCTCTTCCGCAGGAATTGGTTGCGGCGGTAACTTGGCAAGAGCTGTTAGTAAACTCGCTGCACTACGGAATAAAAAGCGCTTGCCTGTGGCAGCGATCGCCAAAACATCCAAAGCAAATTGATTGAGGTCAGCCTGATTTTCGGCATCGACCACTCCACATTGATTGTCATGGAGTCGGGCTAAACGTAGTCGAATACCCGCACGAATATCCCCTAATAAAAATTTTTCCACTTTATTAGCAGGAATTCGCCCCTGAGTTTTTTCTTCGACATAATCAGGCAAATAGCTATGCTTGTAGCCAAATACTGAATCCTTAGCAAATTCGGTTTCATGCACTGGTGTAGGTACACCATTAACTACTAAGTAATGCACGCTCGATTTGGTAAAACGTCCACCTTCAAAAAATGCTGGCACAAGGAAATGCGCGTCAAAACCACCTAACTCCTCTGCGATCGCATCAGTTTCGACGGGATAATGCCCCCGCAGGGTTGAGTCAGAGCGACTGACAATCAGAAATTCATGAATGCCTTCCGCTTCGAGGGCAGGCTTAAGATTGCGGCAAACTTCACGAGTAACTTTAGTTGCATCTTCAGGAGTCAGCGATCGCGTATTAGTCAGTACAAACATGATCGGCGAAGCATCGGCAAGCCCAATCCGTAAGGTTTCCACATCCCATTTTGTTAGTAATAGGCAGCTATGCACGGTTTGTGAACCCGTCGGATCGTCATCAAGAACAATAATTTTCGGCTTAGGGGAAGAAGTAGCTGCCATTAAGTTTCATCTAAGTAGTTGCTCTTCAGTCTACTAAAAAAGTGATCGCTAAAATAACTAAATGAAAGCGGCACTTCGCGCCGCCTTCATTTACAGCTTACAGATAAATTTTTTAAAAGCACAACGCGCTGTATTTGGATGCAATTATTAATCTATTTGGTGTGATTGAGATAGAAGATCACCATCTCTCTAAGGAAATTACATCTGAATTAGGTGGGCATAATTAAAACCCTAAAACCTATGGCGCTCGCGCAGCGAGCGCCATAGGTTTTAGGGTTTTATATTTAACTGCGACTAGCTACTTCGCGCTCATTCTTGAGATCGGCGCGTGTTAGCATAATCAAATGGGTGTTTTTATTAATGCTAACCCAGCAATGCCTTAGCCCCGAATCATTCAGACAATCAGCACAGAAGTTCAGAAAAATGACCAATTTGTTTTCCCTCCTCGCCGCATCCGATCCTCTTGTCGCAGGCTTTATCGGCAAAGAAATCGAGAGACAGCGCAACAATATCGAACTCATTGCCAGCGAAAATTTTACTTCCCTTGCGGTGATGGCAGCACAGGGATCAGTTTTGACCAACAAATACGCCGAAGGTCTGCCCAATAAGCGCTATTATGGCGGTTGTGAATTTGTGGACGAGATCGAGTCGATCGCGATTGATCGCGTTAAAGAATTATTCGGCGCATCCCACGCTAATGTCCAACCCCATTCTGGCGCACAGGCAAATTTTGCGGTATTTCTCACCCTGCTCAAACCGGGGGATACCTTTTTGGGTATGGACTTGTCCCATGGTGGACACTTAACCCATGGTTCTCCTGTAAACGTATCAGGGCTATGGTTTAACAAAGTCCATTACGGCTTGAATAAAGAAACTGAGCAGCTAGACTTTGATTTGATTCGTGATTTGGCGTTGCAACATAAGCCTAAATTAATTATATGTGGTTACTCAGCATATCCTCGGATTATTGATTTTGCTAAATTTAGAGCGATCGCTGATGAGGTTGGCGCTTACCTGATGGCAGATATTGCTCATATCGCAGGGCTAGTTGCATCGGGACATCACCCCAATCCCATTCCCTACTGCGATGTCGTTACCACCACTACTCACAAAACTCTACGTGGTCCTCGTGGTGGCTTGATCCTGACTCGCGATGCCGCCCTTGGCAAGAAATTTGATAAGTCTGTTTTCCCCGGTTCGCAAGGTGGCCCCCTTGAGCATGTAATCGCCGCGAAAGCCGTCGCTTTCGGAGAAGCCTTACGCCCTGAGTTCAAGACCTATTCTGGACAAGTAATCGCTAACTCACAAGCTCTTGCTTCTCAACTACAAGAGCGTGGTTTAAGATTAGTTTCCAATGGTACAGATAATCACTTGCTGCTGATTGATTTGCGCTCTATCGGAATCACTGGAAAAGTTGCAGATTTATTAGTAAGTGGCATCAATATTACTGCTAACAAAAATACAGTTCCCTTTGATCCTGAATCTCCTTTTGTCACTAGTGGTTTACGCCTTGGTTCCCCTGCGATGACTTCACGGGGTTTAAAGGAAGTTGATTTCCGCGAGATTGCCAATATCATCGCTGATCGCCTCCTCAATCCTGAAAGCGATGCAATTCAAGCAGATTGCATTACGAGAGTTCAAACTCTATGCGATCGCTTCCCTCTTTATCCTGAACTTGATTATCCTGAACTTGATTATCCTAATCTCACCATCAAAGAACCTGCATTAGCAGTCTAAATCCCAAAAGAGAAAGGAGTGCAAAGTGCTCCTTTCTCTTTTGGGAAAGAATTAGGTAATAAATGGGAGTTGGAGAAAGCAAGAGCGTTGTATATATTTAGAACTTACGCAGAAGAATGAGTAGGGGCAATTCATGTCTCATTTTGTGAATTGCTCGCGCACAAAACACGCCATCCTCTTTGTTTATAATGTTCGTAGCTGTAAGTTAATTAGCAAATTTAAAATGACTGTTGCAACTTCAAAGGCTAGCCCAAAGATTGGACTAGCCTCTCGCTTAGTAAATGGCATCTTGTCGATATCGCCTTTATTTAATATTGCCAAACAACGCGCTCGTAAAATGATGATCGAACGGGCCGAGTCGATGGGTGTAAACTGGCGACAAATTGTGGCTGATTTGCAAAAGAAAAATCTTGATGCCGAACTTAACAAAGTCCAAAATCTTCAGATCCAATATCCTGAATATTACATTAAACATTTTCACGCTTACGAAGAAGGGAATCTGGGCTGGCTACCCGCAACGGAAGTAGAAGTTGCTGCCTATGCAGTGCATTCACGAATTTGGAATGATGCTCAGCCTCCAGTCCAAGGTGATGCTCGTCTGCGGCAAAGCTATATTGATATTGTCAAAGAAAAGATCCCGAATCAACCTCAAGACATTCTGGATATCGGTTGTAGTGTGGGCATGAGTACTTTCGTTCTCCATAATGCTTATCCCGACGCAAAAATTACAGGTTTAGATTTATCACCGCATTTTTTAGCGATCGCTAATTACAACACCAATACTAAGCATCCGAAACTTGCGGAAAATGCTCAAGTACAATGGATTCACGCCGCCGCCGAAAACACAGGACTGCCTGATGGTTCCTTTGATTTTGTATCCTGTTTCTTGCTATTCCATGAGTTGCCTCAAGATGCATCTCGTCAAATTTTGCGAGAAATCCGCCGCATTCTGCGCCCGAATGGTTACTTTACCCTTATGGATATGAATCCCCGTTCAGATATATATCGCAAAATGCCTCCCTATATTTTGACTTTACTCAAAAGTACCGAGCCTTACCTTGATCAATATTTTTCCTTTGATCTTGAATCAGAATTAGTCGCCGCAGGTTTTGAAACTCCCAGCATTACTGCAAACTCTCCACGACATCGCACCGTGATTGCTAAAGCACAGTAAAAAATTGATAGCGAGGCTTTGCCTCGCTATCAATTTTTTACCGCGTACCCCTTATCTTTAAAAATTATTACAAATATATTATGTATTTTTGTATACTGATAGGTTGAATGGGACATACAAAAGGTATTTAATCGCGTGAGTCAGCATCCCCTAGAAGAGCTAAATCGCTACGATGCAAAAGCCAATGCCGAATATTACGGTCGTCGCCCTTGGCTAGCGATTAGTCGTATTTTAAAAATAATTTATTTTGCTTTTAGTTTTGGCTTGGCTTTCGGCTGGGATGTCTTGACTGGCAACACAGTGAGTCAGCCCAAGCTAGCCGAACAATTACGACGCATCATTACCGACCTTGGCCCGACATATATCAAAGTTGGACAGGCTCTATCGACTCGTCCTGATTTAGTGCGTGTGGATTTTCTAGAGGAGTTAACTAGACTTCAAGACCAATTACCGCCATTTTCTAATCAGCAAGCTTTTAGGATTATTGAGTCTGAACTAGGCAAACCAGTTAATAGCGCTTATCGCACTATTTCCAAAGATCCGATCGCGGCGGCAAGTCTAGGGCAAGTCTACAAGGCGACTCTGTATTCAGGTGAAGAAGTTGCAGTGAAAGTGCAACGCCCCGATCTGATTCCCACCTTGACCCTCGATTTATTTATATTACGTTGGTTTGCAGGATGGTTGGGACCGCTTTTACCTCTAAATCTTGGCAATAGTCTTGAGGCGATCGTTGATGAGTTTGGACTGAAATTATTTGAAGAAATCGACTACGCCCATGAAGCCACTAACGCTGAAAGGTTTGCTGGATATTTTAAAAATGATCCTGATGTTAAAGTCCCTTCTATCTATCGTCAGTACAGCACCCATAAAGTCCTGACCCTAGAATGGATTAATGGCATCAAACTCAATGAAATCGATCAGATCAAATCGGCGGGACTAAATACAGATAATCTTGTTCGCATTGGTGTGATGTCTGGGTTACGTCAATTGCTAGAATTTGGATTTTTCCACGCCGATCCTCACCCCGGAAATCTTTTTGCTACCTACGATGGCAAGATGGCATATATAGACTTTGGGATGATGGATCAATTAGATCTGGCTACCAAAGAGCAATTAGTGGATTCCGTTGTGCATTTGCTCAATAGAGATTATGACGGACTGGGGCAGGACTATGTGAGACTCGGCTTTCTACAACCAGATATTGAGATGAAGCCGATTGTGAATGCTCTGGAATCAGTACTAGGTGACATTATGTCGGAGAAGGTGAAGGACTTCAACTTTAAAGTTGTAACCGATCGCTTCTCGAAAGTGATGTATGAATATCCTTTCTGCTTGCCTGCTAAGTTTGCGCTGATTATTCGATCTGTGATCACACAGGAAGGAGTTGCCCTTAGCCTCAATCCTGAATTTAGGATCGTGCAGGTTGCTTATCCCTATGTGGCACGGCGCTTGCTAACCGATGAATCCGAGAGCTTAAGGTCACGATTATTGGAAGTTCTATTTAAAGACGATCAATTCCAATGGTCAAGACTAGAGAATCTATTAGCGATCGCTAAGTCCGATGGTCAGTTTGATATTATTCCTACCGCTAGTATGGGCTTCAAGTTCTTAACTTCTAAAGATGGAGAATATATCCGCCGTCGCATTTTGTTAGCCCTTACCGAAGACAATCGCCTGCACACAGAGGAACTAATGCGAATCTGGAATATGCTCAGTGCTGATCTTGAACCTGCAAAATTGTGGGATATGGCAATTAAAACTGTAGCTGGTGTAATGCCCAAGGCGATCGCGGCTGCCCTTCCCTTTGTCGCCTTTCAGAACGTAAATTAACATCACCCGCGCCTTCGGCGGGGGGATGTTAATTAATATTAAAGAAATCCATAAATTATGTTTAGAATCAAGTTAAGCAGTTTAAAAATGACTTAGGGGCTTACAGCAAAATAAAGAACCGATTTTTTGTGGTGCAGCGAAGCCGCACCATAAAAATCGTTTCTTTATTAAATCGCACAACCCTTATAGGCTGTTTAGAAAAAATTAGAAAAAGAAACTAATGGGAAAACCGACAGGATTTATTGAGTACCTACGCGAAGCACCAACTGAAATATCACCAAGCGATCGCATCAAAAATTGGGATGAATTTCATGTGCATATGCCCGATCAGAATCTGCGTAATCAGGGCGCTCGATGTATGGACTGTGGCACACCATTTTGCCACACAGGCAATTTGATCAGTGGTATGGCAAGCGGATGCCCAATTAATAACCTGATTCCTGAATGGAACGACTTAGTTTATCGTGGACTATGGCGGGAAGCCCTTGTTCGGTTGCATAAAACTAACAATTTCCCAGAATTTACAGGGCGTGTTTGTCCTGCCCCTTGCGAAGGTTCCTGTGTTCTTGGGATCACTAATCCACCTGTAACGATCAAAAATATCGAGTATTCAATCATTGACAAGGGATGGGAAGAAGGCTGGATCGTCCCCGAACCACCTGCTAAACGCACAGGAAAAAAGGTTGCTGTAATTGGTTCAGGTCCTGCAGGATTGAGCGTTGCTGCCCAACTTAACAAAGCTGGTCACTGGGTTACAGTTTATGAACGCGCCGATCGCCCAGGGGGATTGTTAATGTATGGAATCCCTAACATGAAGTTGGAGAAGGAAAAAGTGGTATTGCGCCGCTTAAATATTCTTGAACAAGAAGGCGTAAAGTTCATTTGCAATACAGAAATTGGTAAAGATCTGCCTGCGGAAAATTTGCTCAAAGACTTTGATGCTGTAGTGCTTTGTACTGGAGCAACTAAGCCTCGTGATCTTGCGATCGAAGGTCGTGAACTTAAAGGTATTCATTTCGCAATGGAATTTTTGACTGCGAATACAAAGGCAGTTCTTAATGGCAAATCAGGGGATGACTTTATTTCGGCGCAAGGCAAGGATGTTGTGATCATCGGTGGTGGTGACACTGGCACTGACTGCGTTGGCACATCGATTCGTCATGGCTGCACCAGCGTTGTCCAATTGGAAATTATGCCTAAGCCTCCAGAATCCCGTGCCAAGGACAACCCTTGGCCAGAATGGCCCAAAGTCTACAAAATGGACTACGGACAGGAAGAAGCGAGTGCTAAGTTTGGTGACGATCCCAGAGCTTACATCACTACAGCGACTAAGATCGAAGGAGACGAAAACGGTCAGGTAAAGGCTGTTCATACCGTGCAGGTGCAATGGAAGCGTAATGACAAAGGTCAGTTCATTCCTAATCAAGTTGCTGGCACTGAGAAGGTTATCCCTGCCCAAATGGTTTTATTGGCTATGGGTTTCCTTGGTCCAGAGCAGCCTTTACTAGATTCTCTAGGATTAGAACGCGATCCCCGCAGTAACGTCAAAGCGAATCATGGTCAATTCACTACTAGTCTCCCTAGCGTTTTTGCCGCAGGAGATTGTCGTCGCGGTCAAAGTCTGATCGTTTGGGCAATTAACGAAGGTCGTGGTGCTGCCCGTGAATGCGATCGCTATCTGATGGGTGATACAGATTTACCCTAAGCCAATGTATTAACAAGGGGCTTAAGCCCCTTGCCTGTAATAAATCAAGGAACAAATCATGCCAACCAATGTATCGGTTTCTCTTGAAACTGTCTATGAAAATCTTAATAAACTCGATCAAGTAGATCTCACCACTAGTGCTGAATATAGAGAGATGGCGCAGGACATTCTTGCTGATTCTGATATTAATAAGGATGTCCGTGAAGCGATCGCAGATCGACTCAATCAAGCCAATCAACAACTAATTAATACAACTGTTAGCAAAACCGATAGCTATTAAAGAGTTAAAAAGAATAGGTGGCGCAAAGCGCCTAAATTCTAATCAAAAAGAATTGCTGCGAGTCCCACAGCAATTCTTTTTGATTAGAATTTAGGAACTTATTTCTTTAGTTGACACTCCTTCTATAAAGCCGTCCTAGAAGGACGGGGTATTTTAAACCCAATTTCCCGATAAGGAGCGAGAATCATGTTGCCAAATCGACTTAGTTTAATGGCTGTGATCGTAAGTCTTACATTGCTTGGATGTAGTAAGCCCGAATCGACTAATTCATCACCATCACCTAATAGTTCGGATACCAATACTCCGACATCTAAAACTACTACCTCGTCAACAGCAACTTCGGGAACTTCTAAAGCAAATTCTTCTATATCATCAAATGATTCTGCAAAGGCGATCGCAGTCGGCAACATCAAAGAACTTGAAGATAATAGTATCTGTAGTAAGACAAAAACAACCTATGCCTATGGAGAAACTTCTAATTATCGAATTTATATATGTGCAGATGCTAACGCTCCTGAGCGTGCTCGTTATTACATCAGCCGTAATAAAGATGGTAGTGGTGGTTTAGATTTGGAAGCGATGAATTATAATCCTCAAAAATCTGGCAAGATTGAATTTAAGAATGATGGATATATCTATACTCTCGAATCGCCAACTACTCAAAATCCTGAACCTACTTTACGTGTAACTTTCCCAAATGGAAAGCTAAGTGAGGAACAATTATTAAGATATCTTTCCCGATCTAGTGAATCTACCACCGCATCCAGTAGCACAACTACCACAACACCGTTGGAATATGTTTTACAAAATCGCGAAAATTTAGGAGTTTGTAAAGACAATTTCCGTGCTGAAGATGGAAAAAGAGGTATGGGTTCTAGGGTATTCCAGCTTTCCACTACAAAATATCTCGTACAAATTCAATGCTCTCTCGCTGCTTATCAAAGTGTGTTGGAATATGTTCTTTGGATTGATGAATCACCTAAGCCTCGCGTAATTCCCCTTGAATTTGATGTTTTCCAAGAAGGGAAAAATGGCGAAAAGTCTAAGCGAGTGAATGATCGAGCGATTGTTGGTATACCCAGATTTAACGTGCGATCGCAAACTATAACCAATTTCACTAAGTTTCGCGGCGTAGGAGACTGCGGCTCATCAGCTATTTATAAATTAGAAGGCGATCGCATAGTTTTACAGGAATTTCGAGCTAAATATGAATGTGATGGGAAATATATTAAAGATTTTCCAGTAGTTTATCCTTAAACTTTAAAAACGCCACTTCGCTGCAAACTTAAACCCTAGAGTATCGTCAGGGTAGCTGACGATACTCTAGGCAAATATTATCTCTTCACTACTAGTTTGGAAGTTAGCATCTAACCACACAATCGATATTTTAGTAACTTGCCCCGATTCTAAAGTAACTATTGAGAAGTTGCGATGTAATCCCTCATTAGTTTTGAGGATTCTCGGTGTCACCGCTGCATTGAGAAAAACTGTTCCCATCTCATTAGTTGCGATCGCCTCACGTCTGCGGCTATTATTCAAGCGCAAATGGTGGTGCATATGACCGAAGGTAACTAATGGAATAGATTTACCCATTTGATAAGATTTAGAAATTGCCTCAGCAAAATCAGGATCTCCATAGTCGCCACCAATGGGTTTCCAATCTTTACCACAAATGGAATATTCTTCTTTGCCTAGCCCGAAGGGACCATTATGCCCCAGAAAAATAATATTTTCATGCTTAGCATTACCAACAGATTGGATAATCCTGTTAGTGGAATCTGTAAAATGATTTACTTGAAAGCGATCGCGGTAAAAGAAACTTTTCTTCCACTTTGAGCCGCCCCAGCTAAAGGGGCGCGAACCAACTACAGAGAGATTAAGTTCAGGAAAGTCAAGCCAGCAATAGCCAACATGACACTTACCTAAAACATCTAATTGCTGTTGAACGCGGTCTTCTTTGATGCGATCGTAAGGGCATTGCTTTTTAGGATGGAGTTTACTATAGGGATCGGTGGAGCTATACCAAGCATCGTGATTGCCTAAAATAATTGCTTTTGGTAAGTTTAAATTGGCGATCGCCTTTACGATTTCAATGGACTCATTGCCAAAGTCCCCCACAAATAGAACCAAATCAACATTTAATATATGCAGTGCTAATTGATCTTCAATAGGTTGCCATAAATCATGAACATCACCAACTACAGCTATTTTGATGGATGATTTGGGCATAATTTCAAAAACATAAAATACTATAAAGCAATGCGCTAAGCACATTGCTTTATGAGAGTAGTATAGCAATTACAGTTTTTCTAGAGGAATTTCATAATCTGATTCAGGTGAAATGAACCTGTCATCATCATGAGGATATGTTCCTCAGGCAAATTCAGGATTTTTTTGATTTCTAGATGTCGTAACCACGTTCATTATAGAAAGCTTTTGGAACCCTTGCTACCCCTGTCCCACCCCCTCAACCGAAGGATTGAGATATCAAGAGCCAAGATACGTTTTGGAAACTTAAAAATTGGCTCTCAAGGGGCTTCCATGTAGGGGGTTAGATTTGAGAACTATGATCAAAATGGTGGCGTGATTTAGGTGCTAGAGGTCGGTTGGCTCGGCTTGCTTTTTGCCAACGACAAAGCTAATTGCCAAGATAATGAGGAAAAGGATTACACCGGCTCCGAAAATGCCTAGGGCTATTTGCCGCGATGATGAATAAATATCGTATTGGCGACTCTCAACCAGCAGGGCTGTACGGAAATTCGGCAAATACTGATAAACACCTATCACTGGGATTCCTTCGCTATTTAGATAGTAGTCTTTGCCTGAGTTTCCATCAAGGGCTTTGCGAATACCTACACTATCTAATGGTTTAAACACATAGTCGGGGGGGCTTTGGGTGGGCGGCGCAATATAGGTTGCCTGGCCTAAGGAGGTGCGAGCCACTAAATAGGATTTTATAGGTGCTGATCCATCCTGAAGAGCTTCTTTGCTCCGGTTAGCTGGATCGGCAATTTGGTCATTGAGCTTGCGTAGATTGAGATCAATTGCCAGAAAGCCAGCTTTTTGCTCTGGACTTTTGTAGATAGGTAAGGCAACGGAGATCGCAGGCAAGCCTGTGGTTGAATTAGTAAAGAAGTTTAGGGGTTTACTTGGCAGTTCTTCCAGACTTAGGCTTGTAGTTGTATTTTTAAGGGGTTGATAAGCTGCATATTTATTGTGATCAGTCGAAAAAACAACAATGCCGCCCTTTGTCAGTAAAGATACGCTATTGCGATTTTGTGCATTGCTTGCGAGAATCGCTTCAAGATCAAGGCTATTGGCCGAATTAATATCTGCAAGACTGTGGCGTTTCGCTTGCAGAATAGTCAGTGAAATCTTCGTCAGTGTGGAATTCAGAAGATCTTTTCTGATGTCTTTGACTTCCTCTTGCCACCATCGGTCAATGCTAGCTTGCTTTTCATTCAAGATAGACTGTTGGTTCGCGAGAGCTTTGGCCCCTAGGGGAACATTGGCAAGAAGGTAGGTGGTTAGGGCGATTACGCTTGATAAGGCCAAGGAGGCGACGGAGAGCTTGATCAAAAAAGAACGATTTTTCATGGTTCAGATTTCAGTTCCAACTAGCAAAAATGGTGCGGATCTCAGTGATGGCAGCGTCAACTGCCTTTTCTGTCGATATGTCGCCGGTGGCAACGGTCTCAATCGCCTTACCCCAGATGTTTTTAGCGATTACCTCGCTGTAACCAGGATTGAGAATCCATGTAGGTATTTTTGAAGACTTCATATCCTGGATTGCAGAGGCGATATGTACATCTTTTGCATTACGCCAAAAGGGCATGGCGATAATTGACTTTGTGGTGGGCAAGAAGCGACCCTGAGATCCTTCTACATAACGACTTAGGTTTTCTGTTTTGAGTACGTAGGAAAGTAAGTCTTTGGCTTGATTGACATTGGAACTGTCAAATACAATGGCTTGCTTTACGGATAAGAAAGATTGCATCGGTGAGCCGTCAACTTTTTTGGGCCAGGGCACGGAGCCAAGACGTTCGAAGTAAGCGATTTCGTCAGAAATCTGGGAGCCTGGGATTGAAAGTGTCGGGTTAGCAGTCATCAGGGAAAGACTACTAAGAAAATCGATATTATTATCAGGGTCGGACCAGCTTGTGGCTTTTGGAGGCACATATTTTTCTTTGTAATTACTGGTGTAATCATTAATTGCGTTGATAATTTTTTTACGCGTAACAGGATCCTCAACATTGAGCTTGCCTGTAGAGGTTACTATTTCGACACTGTGGGCTTCTAGGAAAAACTCAAAAATATAGGTGGTGTCCCTCGCCCGACTAGACATGGGAAGGGACATCCCATAGATTTTGCCGTAGCCCTTTTGGCGCAATGATTTTTGGCCGGCATGCCAGAAACCCCAGAATTCTTTCCATTCATTCGGGATCTTTGTTTTTTTATTAGTGACGCCACTGGCCTCATCAACCAGATCTTTCCAGTAATGCAGACTGACGGAATGCTGTGAGATCGGAACAGCGTAAACCGACTTTGACTTTGTTTGTTTATTCATGTAGGTAACCCCATCCAAGACCCCTGGTAAGAGATCATTTTGGATGGGCTTAACAATGTCGTCAAGGGCAATCAATTTATTATTATAGCTGAGCACGGGAACAACCGTATCGTTGATTCCATAGCCATAGAGGAGGTCAGGGGTTGGTCCACCATCGATAGCCGAACGTGCTTTCGCAGCCAGTTCATTTTCACTAAAGAAACTTAGGTTGATTTTGTTGCCAGTAATTTTTTGCCAATTCGCGAAGATCTTTTCAATCGCATCGGTTTCTTCGGGATAATATCCTTCAGACCACCAAACTTCAAGATCGTGCTTGCTTTGCTTGATGTCAAGACCTCCCGATAATCCAAGCGATTTACAGGAGGCAAGCATGCCAACGGCAACCCCGGTGGCAACAAAATTTCGTCTCTTCATGTTAAGTGAGAATTTTAAGTGAAAATTTTAAGTGGTTCTAGCAGGTAAGAGGGGGGCTATTCAACCTGAATAAATGATAGATTTCTTAGAGGGTTGACCAGTTCTTCAGACGTTAGATAAGCCTCTAAGCTTGAACCATTCATGCTGGTTGATGTTAGCGTGGTATGCTACCAGGTTGTAAGTATGCCTGCCCATACTGGTAGCATGAAGGCAAATGCAATGCAAGAAAGTAAAATCGAGGCAACGGTGAGCTCCACGTCAAGCCCATAGTTTTCAGCTAAGACCAATGAAATAAATCCGCAGGGCATAGCCGATTGAAGTACCAGCACTAAGCGCTGTGGGCCTTCAAATCCCAATGCAGTCAATGCTGCTGATAGGATCAGGGGGATCAGTACGGTTTTGACCAGGACAGGTTGGATTGCAAGTTTTAGGTTGAGATTGGAAGAGAGTTGTTGTATTCTCATGCCCATCACAATAAGTGCAACCATGATCGATGACCAGGCAATTACACCCAGTCCCGACACAAGCCATTCGGGAATGGTCAGTGTCTTGAGGTAGAGACCAACAAAGAACGCATAAAATGTAGGGTTTTTGGCGACTTCGGTGAGTGCATCCAGAAGGGCCTCAATGCCGCCTCGCTTGCTAGCCCTTATCGTTGATCCCGCTTCGCTTACGCGATTACCCGAAGCAGCATTGGCTTCTGCACTATTGCGACTGGCTTGACCAGCAATGAATACGCCGAGGCCATAGCCAGATATGAGTGTGCCAAGGATATCGTAAAGCACGGCCGAACTAAAGTATTGGGGACCTAGTTGTGGCAATAGTAGAATGACGGGAAATCCTAAGTAACTTGTGTTTCCGAGATAGCTGAGTAATACAAAGCTAGCTTGGGTACTTTTGGACCGCGGCTTGGAAGAGCTTTTCAACAAGTTCCAACTCAAAAAGATCGCCAACAGCACCGCTGTCCAGGCGATCACTGGCGAGAGCCAAACGGATGCGTTGAAATCGGCTTTACGGATGAAGTTAGCAACCCCAATCGGAATCCCGACGAGGTAGAGAAACCGAGCCAATACATTCGGAAGAAATTCCTGAATGGGCTGGTTACGGATCACTCGTCTGGAGAGAGTCAGAACGAAGCTGAGTAACACTCCGAAAAGAGATACGGCAATAATTGGGAGATAAACAGCGGTAGCGATCTGAAGGATTGATTGCATAATTGATGCGAAAAGGATTTAAGCTTCCTTTAGGCAAGTAAGTAAAATCTTGCTTAGTATACACATTAACGACCTTAGTGGTGCAGAAAAGTCTGAAAACCCGCATTATGTCGTAGTCTTAACCTAAGATGTATTTTAACAACTTTTACTCAAAGCCTTGTAAATAAGCTATTTCAAGACATCAATTTACCTCAATAAAATCTCAAATAAGACCTCAAAAAGTTTTCTGCTCCACTAAGAACTAACGGTTTAGCAAGCAAAGTTTGTAAAGGGAATTGTTGCCGCTTTGATGTCTGACTCTAGGGTCTGGTTGCGTTTGATAATCACCGGTTCCTGGATGAAGGCCAGCTCAGCTGTATTGAACGGAGTCGTTTGCTTATGGTGCTTGCCTAGGGCAACCTGCAGGGCTGCTTGTGGAGAATAGTCTTTCAGGGAGATGCCAGTAAGGCCGAGGATATTTGGCTCGGCTATGATTGGAGATCGGCCTGATGGCTGATCAAGATTAGCAATGCCAGGGGGATGATTGAGCTCGACGAGAAAATCAAGAACGTGTTGATTGTCAGTAGCAATAAACAGATTTTCAAACTTGCGTAAAATGACTAAGAGCCTTAGGGCCCTTTGCCCCCCTTCTCCGAGTCCCTTGAAGCCGAGGAAATTGGTTGATTGTTGTAAAAAAATAAGGGCATCACGGGCACCACTGTTGGCAAAGTGATGACTGGTTCCCGTAATCACATGGCGATGGTTACCAAAGCTATAGGCGAAGGGTTCATCCAGACACTGGGCGAGCTCCTTTAGAAGGGGTGCTTTTGCTTCAGCCTGGGTATCGGCTGAAATAATGCTAATGAGTAAGGTTTCGAGCCTTGCGAAGAATTTGTCCTCGTTGCTCACAAGCCGCAAGTAGTCTTCCCAGCGCTTAAGGATGGCTTGTTTGATTTGACTTCGCTTGCGATCGCATAGGTCTTTGTTGGCTTGGATCTGGCCAGAATCGCGGGCTTCTGCGATGGATTCATGTACAAAGCTGCGTAGGGCATTGAGATGCAACATGGTTCCTGCATTCCCTATACCATTGGAATTTTTGATTTCATTGCAGGCGTTGAACATCAGGGCGCTTCGACAGTCTGGCCGAGGTATGAGAATTTGATTGGATGCATCGTCAAAGCTACAGAGAAAATGTAAGCCTCTGGCTCCTGCCAGAATGTCCGTTGCCTTTCTCTCTTCGGTGTCTACAATGACGAAACTCACTGGGTGATCGAGGGTGACTGTTCGATCCATTTCCAGTTGCTTCGTTAGGACTGCCCTGTTTTTGTCCTGATCACCAACCCAAATGCAATCGGGTTGATCGGCGATCTTGGCTAGGACCGAAACGCCAAGAGGATCGGCTTTTAGGCGGCCAAATTCTCCCCGAAGGTGGGTCGTAATTTCCTTGGTGAAATGATCGATTAATGTTACGAAATGGTTATGGGCTTCGCCAGGTCTGGTCAGAGCATGGCACAGCACTTCCATGGTATGAGTGATGCGAATGATATTGAGGCAACCAATGCCAATAGCAAGCATTTTGTTGATGCCACCGCTGCCTGCGCGGCCCTCATAGGGGTGCAGATCCGTATCGCCACCGCTGATAATATAATCATAATGCCATAGCGCAGCCGGAAGCCCGATTCTTATGCACTCTGGTGGACTCGATTCGCCTATGCCTTGCACAACAGATTGATGATATGGGACTGTCGCATGGGTCTGGTCTTCGAAGGTTTTGGGTGGCGGGGGAATGGTGATGTACCGTTGGGGAAGCGGTTTTAGGGTTGTTTGCTGTTGCAGGGTGCTGCCCAGAGCGGCAAGGCGTTCCAGCCTTTGGGAACCCATCATGGTTGCGATGTCTTCATCTGACATTAGCGGATGGGTCCCAAGTCCGAAGATGATGTCAAAGGAAAGCTTCGGCTCGGATTGGCAGAGTTCAACCATCGCGTCGACGAGTAGTCGCGACGCGGTTTGTTTGCGCGTTTTATCTGGCAAAAGCAAGAGCACCCTGATGTCGCTTTGCAATTCGCTCGGATGGATCTGTGTCAGCAATGGCAGGAGGTGGTCGCGCAGTTGGGGAAGGCTGAGCTGCCGAGAAATTCCGCTAGCGGGCGCATCCTTGGGGATCAGAATCTGGGCGTCTAGGGGAAGCTCAAGATGGCTATTGGGATAACTTTTAAGGTCGATTTGTTGAGTTTTACCCAAGTTCATGATTGAGCTTTAATTTGATTATTAAATGAGACCAAGGATTGGCTGGATTAGAAAGCATTTAAGAACGCAAGGGCGCAGTACAACAGGTATCAGTATCTATACTTTTTTTAATGCGGCAACCCTATTAAATAAGTTATATGGTGAGTCATAGTTTTTTGTGTTTTAACAACACTCACATATACTCACACATACTCATATATCACAATAATCAAAGATATTCAAAGAAATTAGCAAACAGGTGAAGTGGACATTGAAAATAAGTGCTTAAAACAGTTGCATTTCATGCTTGAAGAGTTAATTTATCTTTCATTTGTGCGAGGCCCCCATTTCAGATTTATAGGTCTAGCTTAATGCTTAACACTTTGTAATAATTTTATATTAGCATAGACATATCTACACAAGTTACAAAATCTATGCTGGAACCTTCGCTCATCGTGACAACCCAAGATTCTTCGTTCTCAGAAACGAAAGAATTGAGGGTTCCAGCCTTTTCAAGCAATGCTAAGCATAATGACTACCAAGCAGATTGTCTAAGTAATGATGCGTTTGCCCCCACTGATAGCTTTGTGCGTCGTCATATTGGTGCAACATCCCCAGAAACTCAGCAGATGCTCACAGCAATCGGTTGTGACTCTCTTGATGAAATGATTTATAAGACAGTGCCTGCGGCGATCAGAATTAAGCAGCCATTGCAACTAGGTGAAGCACGCGGGGAATATGAACTGTTACAAGAATTAAAGGCGATCGCCTCGAAAAACCAAGTTTGGCGATCATATATTGGCACTGGCTATTACAACTGCATCACACCACCGATTATTCAGCGCAATATTTTAGAAAATCCGGGTTGGTATACGCAATATACCCCTTACCAAGCCGAAATTGCTCAAGGTCGCTTGGAAGCTTTGCTCAATTTCCAAACTATGATTATCGACTTGACTGGTTTAGAGATTGCTAACGCTTCTCTCTTAGATGAAGGGACGGCGGCGGCAGAAGCGATGACCATGGCGGCGGGAATTGCTAAGAACAAGGGGAATAAGTTCTTTGTATCCAGTGATTGTCATCCGCAAACGATCGCTGTCGTCAAAACCCGCGCAATTCCTCTAGGCATTGAAGTCGTGATCGCCAAGCACGATCAAGTGATATTTGATCGAGACTACTTTGGGGCATTGTTGCAATATCCCACTAGCGATGGCGCGATCTATGACTACACAGAAGTTATTTCGCAAATCCATGCTCAAGGTGGTTTAGCGATCGTTGCTGCTGATTTATTAGCACTTACTTTGATTAAATCTCCTGCTGAATTGGGATCTGATATTGCGATCGGTAGCGCCCAAAGATTTGGTGTTCCCTTTGGTTATGGAGGTCCTCACGCTGCTTACATGGCAACTAAGGAAGCTTACAAGCGACAAATGCCCGGACGCTTAGTGGGAGTTTCTAAAGATGTGCATGGTCGTCCTGCGCTCCGTTTAGCATTGCAAACCCGCGAACAACATATCCGCCGCGATAAGGCAACTAGCAACATTTGTACGGCTCAAGTACTACTGGCAATTATGGCAAGTATGTATGCGGTTTATCACGGTGCTGAAGGATTAAGGCGGATTGCAAAACGTGTTAACCTCTTAACTTCAAGCCTTGCCCAATCGATCGCCGATCTCGGTCATACAGTTACGCATCAAGCCTTCTTCGATACAATTCGCATTGAACTAAAGGGAATCTCTAGCGATGAGATTAAAGTTAGAGCTGCTGCCAAACAGATTAATTTAAGGTATTTAGAAAATAATGCGATCGCTATCAGCCTCGACGAAACCGTCTCTAAGCAAGATTTAATTGATCTGATTGCTATATTTTCTGAAGATCAATTAGGAATTAGGGATTCCGAATTAAGAATTCCTGATTCTCAATTCGGAATTTCCAGTTCTCTCATTCGTAATTCCCCGTATCTCACCCATCCGACATTCAATTCCTATCATTCTGAATCAGAGTTATTACGCTATATCTATCGTCTGCAATCAAAGGATTTATCGCTCACCACATCGATTATTCCTCTTGGTTCCTGTACGATGAAGCTCAATGCTACTTCTGAGATGCTTCCCATGACATGGGCAGAGTTTGGCAATATTCATCCCTTTGTACCATTGGAGCAAACCCAAGGCTATCAGATTCTGTTTCGACAATTAGAAACTTGGCTCGCGGAAATCACAGGCTTTGCAGGCGTATCACTCCAACCTAACGCGGGATCTCAGGGTGAATATGCAGGTTTACTCACAATTCGAGCCTACCACCAACATCGAGGACAAACCAATCGTCATATCTGCCTAATACCCACCTCGGCACATGGGACAAATCCTGCAAGTGCAGTTATGGCAGGGATGAAGGTTGTGACGGTAAATTGCGATCGCGAGGGCAATATTGATCTCATAGACCTCAAGGCAAAAGCCGAAAAACATCAGCATGAACTCGCGGCTCTAATGGTGACTTATCCTTCGACTCATGGCGTGTTTGAGGAATCGATTAAGGATATTTGCGATGTCGTTCACTATCACGGTGGACAGGTATATATGGATGGCGCGAATATGAATGCTCAAGTCGGTCTCTGTCGTCCGGGAGATATTGGTGCGGATGTCTGCCATTTGAATCTGCATAAGACTTTCTGTATTCCTCATGGTGGTGGTGGACCGGGGATGGGACCGATTTGTGTTGCTCCGCAGCTAGTTCCATTTTTGCCAATGCATCCTTTAGAAGAAGTTGTAGAACCAAATACCATTTCGGCAGCTCCTTGGGGTAGTGCGAGTATTCTCACAATTTCATGGGTATATATTGCTTTGATGGGAGCGAAAGGCTTGAAACTGGCGACCGAAATGGCGATTCTCAATGCAAACTATATGGCTCAACGTCTTGCTCCCCACTATCCGATTCTTTATACAGGCAAAAATGGCTTGGTTGCCCATGAATGTATCATTGACCTACATGATTGCAAAAATATTGCTGGTATTGAGGTAGATGATATTGCCAAGCGCTTGATGGACTATGGCTTCCATGCCCCAACAGTTTCTTGGCCAGTGGCGGGGACGATGATGATCGAGCCAACGGAAAGTGAATCAAAAGCGGAACTCGATCGCTTCTGTGATGCGATGATCGCCATTAAGCAAGAGGTGAATGCGATCGCCTCTGGTGATCTCGAAAAACTGGACAATCCCCTCAAAAATGCACCGCATACTGCCGAAAGTTTATTAGCTGATGATTGGGCTCATGCCTATAGTCGCCATCAAGCCGCCTATCCTGCCCCTTGGCTGAAGGAACATAAATTCTGGGCAAGTGTGGGACGTATTGATAATGCTTTTGGCGATCGCAATTTCGTTTGCTCTTGCCTCCCTATACAAGCCTACGAAGCATAAAATAAAGTTCTGCCAAAGGCAGAACTTTATTTTTAAAAGAAACCTATGCGAATCTTATTGGTGGATGATGAGGAAGAACTGGCAGAACCTTTGCAAAGGGTTTTGACAAATCAGGGCTATGTCGTGGATAGCGCCAGTAGTGGCGATCGCGGATGGGAGTTGGCTCAGGTTGGCGAATACGATCTGTTGATTTTAGACTGGATGATGCCAGAGAAATCAGGGATTGAGATTTGTCGGAATTTGCGCGAAAAAGGCGATAGTACCCCTGTTCTGATACTTACCGCCAAAGATACGCTCGACGATCGCGTGACAGGTTTAGATAGCGGAGCCGATGACTATCTGGTTAAACCCTTTGAATTGCGAGAATTATTAGCTAGAGTCAGAGCTTTATTGCGCCGCGCCCCAACTGCGATCGCTGTAACCGTTGAAACTTCTCGGTTGAGCTATGGAGATTTAGAACTTGATCGCGAAAATCAATTGGTCTATCGTGATCAAGTAGCGATCGCTTTAACAGAAAGAGAATATCAACTTTTAGAATATTTCCTACTCCATCCCAATCAGTTATTGAGTCATGAGCAGATTTCACAACATATATGGAAAGAAGGTGAAGATTTGCCCACTAGTAATGCTTTGGCTGCCCAAATAAAATTATTACGTCGTAAAATAGATCGCGATCGGCAGATCTCTCTAATCAATACGGTATATGGTAAGGGATATCGTTTTGGTTAAAAATTTGTATAAAAATCCCCGACTTCTTTTGTGGAATTGAAAGGTATTTTTGGTAGAAGAGAAGAAGTCGGGGATCTCGGACTGATGGTTGCGTGGAACGCAGATTATAAATCTCTTGCTGAATCGCGTGACAGGGAAAGGGGGATTGCCCCTACCCAAATAATTGAAATTTTAGACCCTGTAGGGGCTGCGCCCCCGTGCCAGCCCCTAATCTTGGACATCACAGAAATTTCTTCCACGTATTTATTACAGATAAATTGTCATGGTAATGCTTTGCCTCTACAGGATTTTGTCCATCCACCAATTTCAGAACCGATATCTTGTAATTCTTTGTTGAAATATTCGTAGCGATTATTTAGTAATAATTCAAAATCATGTAATAGACGAATTTGATAGCGTAAGATGTCAATATTAGAGTTAAGTTCTTCTAGTATGGGAAGTTTGTTTTTGTGGTAACGTGCTATGATTAATTTGTCTAGCAAATCATAAAGTGAAGTGATAATTCTATTACCTAACAAATATTTGTGATCGTGAGATAATTTATTAAGAATTGGTACTGTCCATTTGATTAAATCGTAGGTTTTTTGAATTACTGGCAGTTCGTTCATGAAATCTCTTTACAAAAGTCAACAATAGCCAAAATCGAAAAACAAAAAAAAGTGCCAAAGGCACTGAACCTAAGTGCAAAATATAAAGCGCAAAAGGGCTAAAAAGCAAAGAAGAAGCCCTCACGCACGCGGAAGGAAGAAAAAGAACGGAACTCAAGCGACAACAACCCGAAAACCGAAATCGTAGTAGCTAATGCCCGCAAAGTAACAGTGGCGATACGCTGAACGACAACGGATGTCGGCCCACGAGCCACCCCGCAGAGCGCGTCTGCTGTGATCGCCACCAGTTAGCCACGCAGAGCCATTGGTGGGTGCACCATTATAATTTTCATGCCATACGTCTTCACACCATTCCCAAACATTGCCATGCATATCATGCAATCCCCAAGAATTCGCTAACTTCTCTCCCACTGGATGTGTTTTACCTGCTGAGTTCTTATTATACCATGCATAGTTCCCTAATTCACTAACATCATCACCAAAACAATATTTACCAGTACTTCCAGCGCGACAAGCATATTCCCATTGTGCTTCAGATGGTAGCTTCACTTTTTGACCAATTCTTTTCGATAGTTCCTCACAAAACTTCACAGCATCATGCCATGACACGCACTCTACAGGGTAATTCTCATCGCGTTTGAAATTGGATGGATTCTTCCCGATCACCGCCTGATATTGCTTTTGGGTAATTGGGTATTTACTCATCTGAAAAGCTTTCAACGTAACTTGATGTGGTTTTTTCTCATCATTAAAATCATTACTTCCCATCGTAAAACTTCCCGAAGGAATATCCACTAACTCCAGATTTAATTCCCTAAAAAGAGCCTGACTGCGTTCTCTGGCTTCCTGCTGTCTTTGCAGAGCAAGTTGTTCTTCCTGTTGACGGCGAAGCTCGGCGGCGGCGCGTTCCTGTTCTTCCTTTGCCTTTTTTGCTTCCAATACAGGCGAAAGCTCGTGCTGCACATAGGTTTGAATATTTTCCAAACAAACTTCAAGAGAAGTCTCAGTATTTGCACTCTTCAACCTGTAGTCAAATTCAACTTCACCATTAGCATTGCGCGAATTTTCCAATGCATCTAACAACCGATCTTTTTTCAAGTCACTCGCCACCAGAAAATCAAGGATCTTTTGAGACGAGCGATCGTTCATTGGCAGATTGCCCGCCTGCTGGCTCACCGCCATTTCGGCAATTTGTTTGATTTCCCGCATTGCTCCCGACAAATCTTTATCAACTTTCGCCACATTCCCCAACAAAGTTTGGAAAGAACCTAAGAAACTTTCCATATAGTTCTCAAAATTAAAGGCAATCTTGGTCAGTTCCGCCGCTTCAGCTTGCAAACGATTAATTTTCAATTGGATTTCATAGGCTCTTTTCTGAACGCTCAGTTTTTTGAACATGCTTTCCAAAACATCGCGCTGCGTTTGTTGATCGTTGGCGATTTTTTCGAGACTGGCACTCATCAAGTCCAACTTTTTCAACATCAAGATTGCCGCGTAGCCGATCGCTTTGGCTGTGTCTAAAATTTGGGTCTTTTGAGAAGCCGCAATTTGTAACAAATCACCATCGTTTTCCTGTCGAGCAATCCGTTCAAATTCCAAGCGCTCTTTTTCCACATTGGCAATATCTGCACATTTGCGGGTCACGATCTCGCGAATTTCATCGGCTAGGTTTTCAAAAAACTCCTGATATTCACCTTGATGGTTTTGCAATGTCTCAATGACAGCATCATAATTTTTGACCAGTTTATCCAATTCCACAAAGCGATCTTCAAACTTGAGTTCTTGCCTAACGACTTTTTTAATGATTTTTTTAGTAAAAAAGCCTTTTTCCTCAATAGTTCTCTCGCTTTCAATATATCCCCGTTGCAAATTTTGACTACCACTACAAATTTCAGCTTGTAGGCTGTCGAGTTTACCGTCGCCTAATACGGGCAAGGAATAAGTACGCTGATAAATTTTGATCTGACGTTTGCGATCGCTAGGGTTACTCATTTGCTGTAGCTACAAGTCTATAAATACGCTCATACTATTTTAATTCACTTTTAATTTGCCAATATCGTTGCTCACCCTACTACAGAAATAAACTTGGCAAATTTCGGCAACTTTTCGGTATTGTATCGTATTGCTTAAGCGATCGCCTTATGAATTTGATACAGGAAGGGTTGCGCGATTCACCTAACCTATAATTTTTGTTTAATGAATGCGTTACGTTACGCTAACGCATCCTACAAGCAATTAAACTAAAATACAGTAAAACAATTAGAATTCCTAGTAAAATCCTTATGCTCACTACATTTACAGCAAATTACACCAAAATTGAGTCAGGCTATATGGGACAGCTTATAGAATGGCAAGAGGTAATCACTGAAGGCGAAACCCTTGAATTGTGCCGAGAATCCTTACAAGATGCTTTACAAGAAATGATCGCAGCCTATAAACAACTAAATAAAGATATTCCCAATGGTAAGTCCTTAATTGAGCAGATTCCAGTGGAAGTATAGTTTATGTCTGTTAAACGTAGCGATTTAGTAAAATATTTTGAAAGTAATGGCTTCTATTTGCTTAGAGAAGGAGGAAATCATTCCATTTATACCAATGAAACCAAAACAATCCCCATCAAAAGACATCGAACTATTGATCGAATCACAGCAAATGCTATATGTAAGCAAGCAGGAATTAATCCAAAGTTTTAAAAGATTTTCAATAAGATAAACCTAGAAAATTTCGGCAACTTTTCGATATTGTATCGTATTGCTTATGGAGAGATTGAGATCCCAAACTTTTTTGCATGAATGACAAAAACAATCTGCGATCGCAAAGAAAAAACGGAGAACTAGGCATCTGTAATCAATTCAATGGTTTCCTGAAAAAGAGATTTCTTTTTCAGGAAACCAAATAAAATTTTTTAAGTCTTTGCTTAGCAAAGACTTAAAATCTGAAACTTGCATATATATGTAAAAATAGTGTCGTGTGGGCATCAATGGAGTGAAAAATTGTGGGACAAGCTCAATTACCGCCGCAGAGACCGACTAACTCTACATTAGCGAAAAATCTAGGACGCGTCGGTGTTGGACTAGCGATCGCACTGACAGCGACGAGTTTAGGCGTTTTCTGGTATGGGCGTTATTTTCTCAATGAGCAGTTATCACCCCTATTGCAAACCGAGTTAAGCAAATCTCTGAAGCGTCCTTTGCAGTTAGGTAAAGTTGAACGAGTGGGCTTTTCGAGCATTAGATTTAGTAAGTCGCTCATACCGCCAACCGATAAGGAGGCAAACTTCTTAGCAGTAGAGGCGATCGAAGTTAAGGTTGATCCTTGGGCTTATCTCACCCGTCGCCAAATTGGATTAGATGCAGTTGTTGAGCAGCCACAGGTGTTTCTGAAGCAGGACGCTACAGGTTTACTGCAATTACCCAAAATCACGCCGCCCGAACGCCCCACCCAAGAAGGTTTCGTTGATTTACGGACAATTACTTTTAATGATGCACAGTTAACAATTCAGACGATCTCTAAAGGTGAATTGGTTTCTCTCAGTCAAGTCAAGATTGATAGTAATTGGAAGATTCTTGATCTGAACAATCAAAATTTAAAAATGAATGGTCAAGGGCATGTAACCTTGCCAAATCTTGCAGCGATCGCTACCCCCCCAAATCCTGAACAACTAAAAAAGGCGATCGACGTTGCTAATGCGGATAAAGATGGGAACAAAGGGAATATGTCCTTTGTGATCGATTGGGATCTGACAAGAGGACAGGGCAAAATTGATGTCCAGTCTCAAAATTTGCAAATTGCAGCAATTCAAGGCTTTGCGGTTAATTCGCCTTTAGAAATTCAACAGGGTAAACTTGATGCCGCGGCAAGCATTACTGTAAGTGCAGGCAAAGTAACCCCTACTGATTCCGTTGCTAGTGATTCCCTGTTAGGGGCAAACAAAATTTCTATATCCGCCCAGCTTAGTGGCGGTGCTGTGAAATTGTCGCAATTACCCAAACCAATTACCCAAATTGATGGGAAATTTAACTTTGATGGCACAACAATGACCATTAAAGAATTTACGGCAGAATACGACTTCTTAAAAACAACTGCTGAAGGAACTTTTGATCAGCAAAAAGGATTTAATCTCAATTTTGCGAGTATTGCACTAGATCTAGCTAAAGTCATAGAGAATTTAAAATTAAAAATACCTGTAGCGATCGCTGGTGAAGTTAAGCTTAGTGGCAAACTTACGGGTACTACTCAGAAGCCCTCTCTGAGTTTAAATATCACTACTCCTAAATCCATTAGCTTTGATCGGGTAAAGATTGATCGCTTTCTCACCACGATTGAGCTCAAAGATATTAATACGCTGCTAATCAAAAAATTCCAAGCAGCCTCTGCTGGCGCAAGCATCACAGGAGAAGGGCAGATCAAATTACCTGACAAAGATAAACCTGCGGAAATCATCTTTAACAGTAGTCTAGTCGGAGTTGCCGAAGATTTTACAACTCTGTATGGGGCAAAGCTCCCAGTCACTATTGGGCAAGTTACTAGTTCGCTCCAAATTACTGGCAATCTCAATAATCCTCAAGTTCTCGCCCAGATTGAAGCACCTAATGCAACCTACCCCGCAAGAGGAGAAGTGTTTGTTTCTGATGGGTTAGCGACAATCCGCAATACTAAGGTGCGATTCCCCATTGGTGAAGCTGCTCTGGCGGGCACTTATAACATTGCGAGTGGAGCATGGAAAACACAGCTAAATAGTAATGGAATTCCTTTGTCTGCTTTTCTGCTCAATCAAAAAGGAATTCTAGACGGATTAATCAATCTCCGAAGCGATCGCGGTGGATTTTCCATAGCTGATATTACGGCTGATGGGACAATCCGTTTACCTCAAGGGCTTACAGAAATTCCCGATGCGATCGCCACCAATTTTACATGGGACGGCAAAAATCTACTGATTCAATCTTTACAAGTTGGCAATTATTTATCGGCAAATGGTAGGGTCGATCTTGCTTTTCCCAATAATTCACCTAATCAATTACCAACGGGAATTGCAGGAATTAATCTCGATCTGATTTCGCGTAATGTCAATATCAGTCGCTTAGCTTCACTTTCTAGTGTGATTCCTGCACAAGCCAAAGGGCTATTAAACTTTCGCGGCAATCTATCAGGGGCGATCGATAAGCTGAAAATTGCAGGAGACTTACAACTAGATAATGTCGATCTTGCTTCTCTTGGCTCAGGTTTAGCTAAGCAGGGAATAGTAGCACCATCACGAGGTTCTCTCGATTTTAATGGTTCTGTTAAGGGCGAGTTAAATGATCCTCGATTAGTTGGCAATCTCCGTATAGCTAGTTTGAGAGTCAATCAAGTAGAAGTAGATAATCTCAATTTCAATGGCATTCTCAATGGCATTAGTCAGATTCCTCAAATTACCGGTGATCTTCTACTTGCAGGACTGAGAGTAGATAAACTTGCCTTTGATCCCCAACTAGAAGGCAAAGTGAATTTTAATACAAGTCAAGGCGCAAATATCGATATGCGTGGAAATCGCGATCGCATTTCAGCAAGATTAGATCGATCTTTGCGCCCGATTGATTTTAATGTCAATTTAGGTGAAGCCGTAGCAAGTGGTAAGCGCTTACAGAATAATCCTAATCGTCTACAAGTAGCGATCGCCAATCTTCCTCTGCCCTTAATTGCCTCATTCTCAGGGCAAAATGATGTCAGTGGTAAAATTTCTAGTAATTTAATCGTAGATTTTGGTAATAATCCCTCTGCAAATGGTGAAGTCACGATTGAACTTCCAAGGTTTGGGCGATTTCTTGCGGAACGTGCGATCGCTAAAATCTCCTATGCTGATGATGTTTTTGCTATCAGAGATGGCAATTTGATTGTCCGTCAGGGAGAATCAAATAATGAATATAAATTTCGACTCACCTACAATCCTGCTTTAGACGATCCTCTAGCAGGAGATGTAGAAATTGCTCAAGGAAGAATGCAGGATGTCTTTGCAACTTTGCAATGGGCAAAGATTCTTGATGCAACTCAAGTATTTAGTTTAGCAAAAACAAGAGCTTCAGATTTAAAACCACTCCAAGTAATTAATTTACTAGGTGAACCTCTATACAAACAGCTACAATATCTTACTCAAATTGAACTTCGCCAAGATCAACAGGAAGCTATTAGTTCTGCCCGTAATTTTAACCTTCCACCACTAACAGATTTTCGTGGTGATATTAAGGGAAAGATCACTTTTGGCTTAAATAAAAATCGAGGTATTCGTTTAGGGTTTGATCTAGTTGGCAAAAAATTTGAATATGGGAAGTTTATCGTTGATGACATTAAATTTCAGGGAAGTTATTTTAACAATGTTTTTACGATCGCCAATGCTAATTTTCAGTCCGACAAAAGCTATGGGAAGATCGCCAAGGCACGGCTGAGACTCACCCCTGCATCTAATCCATTGCTCCGTGTCCGCGAACAAAGTGGAGAAATTGAGATTAAAGATTTCCCAATCGAATCTTTACGCCCCCTACCATTTTTCAGCGCTGTTCCCGTTGAGTTGACAGGTAAAATCAATGGAAATCTCTCCATTACAGGAACTAGTCTTCTTGACACAAAAATTGTTGGCAATTTGAGCTTGACTGATGGCACAGTGAATCGGCAGGCGATTGAGTTTATTGGTCTCAAATTTAACTATGAAAAGCTAAATGTTAACTTTGAGACCAATATGAAAGCAGCAGGTAAAGATGCTGTTTTAGCGTCAGGCAGCTTTGGTGCTTTTGGTAACTTCAATGTGAAATTAGATGTCAAAAATGAAGGTATCGCGCTGATTAATATTTTTAATCAGCCTGTACGTTGGCTAGATGGAAAAGGAAATGTAAATCTCACGGCAAGTGGAACTTTCAAAGATCCTAAAATTGCAGGAAAGATTACTGTCGATAATGCCAAAGTAAAAATTGCTGGATTACCAGGGGATTTTAAGGAAGTGCAAGGTGATATTACATTTACTAGCGATCGCCTCACTAGTAATATCACCAGTAATTTTAGCGAAGGTAAATTAACGCTAAAGGGAATCTTACCCATTAGCAACCAAAATCTCATTAAAGAAGATAGCCCAGAATATCAACAAGCCCTCGCTATCAATGCTGACAAACTGAAGTTAAATATTCGCGATATTAGCTCTGACAACTTTAATAGCCGTGTGATCGTGCTAGGTTCACTCCTAACACCACGGATTACAGGCGAAGTATTGCTCGGTGATGGCAGATTAGTTATCGGTAACGATGCCGACCCCAATAGTCCCCCCAGTCAAGCTAATACAAATAATGATGTACCAGATCTAGTGTTTGATCGCCTTGCTGTTAAGCTTCAAAATATGCAGGTAACGCGCTTCCCAATCTTTAACTTTCTCGGTGAAGGCACTTTAATGGTTAATGGGACATTACAAAGACCAGAAACAGCAGGGAGAGTCAATATTACTCGTGGTCAGTTTAATGCAATTTCAGCTCGTTTCCGCCTTGAAAGTACCTATGAAAACTTTGTCGAATTTAAGCCGTCTCAAGGACTTAATCCGATTCTTAACGTTAGGGTCTCAGGAGCTGTCGCTGAAATCACCCGCATACCAATTAACTCCAATCGCCCTAATGATTTATTTAGTCCTAACGAAGTTCCTGTAAGTAATTTAGGGGCACAGCGTACTTTGCAAGTGCAAGCCAATGTTACGGGTACTGCACTCGCGCCAGATATTCGCCTAACGAGTAGCCCACCTCGCAGTCAAGCTGAAATCATCGCACTCATTGGTGGTGGGATACTTCAGCAACAAGGGGCTTCAGATCCTTCCGCAGCCCTTGCCAACTTTGCTGGTAGTACCATATTAAACTTCTTGCAAGACGCGATCGGCGATGCCCTAAATCTAGCTGAATTTAATCTTAACCCCGTGACTACCAATACTTCAAGTAGTAGCCGCACAGGAACCCTAGGTTTATCTGCTGAAGCCGCGATTAATGTCAGTAATAATTTTTCGATCTCATTGCAAAGGATTATCAATGATTCTACGCAGCCGACTAATTTCTCAATTCGCTATCGTGTTGATCCTAATATCCTCTTGCGTGGAAACTATGGCTCTGATAGCAACAAAGGTATTTCCATCGAATATGAGAATCGCTTTTGAGACTCAAAAGCGATTCTCATATTCGATGGTGCTTTGCGCCACCGACCTTTATTTGGGGCTTAAGAAAGCACAAAGGGCTGTATATTCCTGTTAGACTTGTAAATGCGCGAAATTGTGTGACCTCGCAACTTCAAACACCAAACTTTACTTTTGAAAGATTTTCGGATAATTACCACTATGTTTTGGGCGGATAAATTTGCAGTCGATGCAAGCGGCGATCGCATTATTGTTAACGATTCCAAAACCCCTTCTGGGCGTGTCCATGTCGGTTCATTGCGCGGGGTTGTGATTCATGATGCTATCTACCGCGCCCTTCAACACGCAGGTAAACCCGTGACATTTACCTACGGTGTTGATGACTACGATGCTCTCGACACCGTACCCCATTACTTAGATCAAGAGAAATTTACGCCCTATTTAGGACAGCCTCTTTGCAATGTCCCCTCGCCTGAAGCATCAGCGACCGACTATGCCAAATACTTTATGGGCGAATTTCTGGAAGTATTCGAGCATTTAGGTGTACGCCCCGAAATTTACTACCTGCGCGATCTCTATCGTTCGGGCAAGATGAATCAATATATCGATTTATTCTTGAACAATGCTCATCTCGTCCGTGAGTCTTACAAAGAAGTCAGCAAAGCCGATCGTCCTGATAATTGGTACCCCTTCCAAACTATTTGTGAAAACTGCGGCAAAATTGCGACTACGGTTGTCACCGACTACAAAGATGGCAAAGTCTTTTACACCTGCAAGCCTAATGCGATGGAGTATGTCAAAGGCTGTGGTCATACAGGCTGGGTGTCGCCCTTTGATGGTAATGGTAAATTGCCTTGGAAGGTAGAATGGGTTGCTAAGTGGGAAGTTGTGGGTGTATCGATTGAGCTAGCTGGTAAGGATCACTCACAAAAGGGTGGTTCTCGCGATGTGGCTAACTCCATTTGTCGCAAAGTCCTCAAAAAGAATCCTCCTACCCATGCGCCCTACGAATTTATTTTGGTAAATGGAACTAAAATGAGTTCTTCTAAAGGAGTTGGTTCTAGTGCTAAGGAAATTGCGGATTTATTACCTCCTGAATTATTGCGCTTTCTAATGTTGCGGACGCAGCCTCGCAGCGTGATTAATTTCATGCCTAACTATGAGACCGTGACTCGCCTCTTCCGCGATTATGATACTTTGATAGGCAAATATCAAGATGATGCGCCTAAGGATGAAAAGGCTCAAGAAGAATTAGTTCCTCTTATCTATTCGCAATTGAATATGGAGGAGAAAGTCGAAGTTTATCAAGCTTTTGATTTTAGTACGCTAATTTCGCTCTTACAGATCCCTCACCTTAATCTTGAAGCAGAAATAGTCGCTAGAAGTATCAACCCACTGAACGATCGCGACCGAGAAGTCGTACGCGATCGCATTAGAGTCGGCAAAAAATGGCTACAGGACTATGCTGATGAAGAAGAGAAATTAGTTCTATATCTTGACTCCATGCCCGAAAAAGCAAAAACACTCGCCGCCGAACAAGTTACTTATCTTGAGCTTTTAGCAACTAATCTTGCAGCTGATGTCAAATGGGACGGAGAAGAACTGCAAAACCTATTGTTTAGTACATCCAAGCAAGTAGAAGTTTCTCAGAAAAGTGCATTTGCCGCAGTTTACTACACTTTCTTAAATAAGGAGCGTGGACCAAAAGCAGGAAGTTTACTTTCGTATTTAGATAAAGATTTCGTGATTAAGCGCATTAAAGATGCGATCACCCTAAATCTTGTGCCTATAGGATAAAAAATTCGCGATGCGAATTTTTTATCCTCAGAAACAGAGAAAGGCAGTGCAAAAGCACTGCCTTTCTCTGTTTTTCTTAGCAATAGGAGCTAATGTCTTCACCGCATCGATCAGCTAAAAAGCAGAGCGCGCGAAATCTTAAATATACTAATTCGTCGTAAAGGGGATTGAGTTTACACAGAGGAGGAATATGTATTAGAGTGTGACCAAAAAATTTAATGGTACGTTCAAAAGGGCATTGAGCAGGGACTAGCTTTGCGATAAGGTGGGCTGTTTGTGATTTCTGGATTTCAAAATTGTCTAACTTCTTGCGTAAAGGCTTGAGGATATCAAAGGTTGCTGGAGACCGAGAACTTTTGAGATCTGGGGTTTCCCCACCAAATCCTGTGCTATTAATACTTGACATGTTCACCAAACGCTCTCTTGAATCAGAGTTATGTACGTTCAAACCAGTTACGTTACTAATCTTAACATAACTGGTTTGAATAGAGTGTCGAAAAATGTATTATTC
Source organism: Pseudanabaena sp. UWO311 (assembly GCA_943371975.1). GTDB lineage: Bacteria > Cyanobacteriota > Cyanobacteriia > Pseudanabaenales > Pseudanabaenaceae > Pseudanabaena. Next base: position 53,517 of record CALRWX020000001.1, read on the forward strand.
ATCCTTATGTATGAGATTATGGATACAATCGAAAGATAGTACTTTTTCTATACTCTTCATAGATTAAAGAATGCCCACTTGAATGTATTGACGATCGCAAAACTCTTAAAATTAACAAAAAAGACGTGCTTGGCACGTCCTTTTTTGTTGTTAGATCCGACTAGGGATTGGACCACGTCTTCCTGATACCGTAATTGAATCTTGAAGAAATTGGTACAGGTGCTGAACATGGGAATTGTCAGTAAAGTTTGCCAGTTTCTCAAGTGCTTCAACTAGGGTCAGATCTTGATGGTAGAGCAATCGAAATGCTGACTTTAGTAGCTGTTGGGTTTCCACGTCTAGACCAGCCCGATCAATACCAACTCGATTAAGAGTACGAACACGAGAGGGATTGCCCTCAACCAAAGTATAGGGAGGAACATCGCGTTCAATGCGACTCATTCCGCCCACCATTGATAAACGACCAATGCGGACAAATTGATGCACACCTAGCACACCACTAAGTCTGGCATGGGACTCGATATGTACATGACCTGCTAAAGCAACGCCGTTAGCAATAATTATTCGATCTTCGAGTTCGCAGTTATGCCCAACATGGACATAGGCCATCAGTAAGTTACCGTTACCGATTGCTGTAACTTCATTGGCTTCATTGGCGCGATTAATCGTGACATATTCACGAATACGGTTGTCATTCCCGATTTGTACAAGACTTTCGGCTCCCAAATACTTTAGGTCTTGGGAGTCTAAACCGATCGCTGCACCTGGATAAATCTGGTTGCGATCGCCGATTTCGGTACGCCCTTCAACAATGGCATGATGCCCAATGACAGTATGAGCGCCAATTTCCACCTGCTCACCGATGACGGCATAAGCTCCGACTTTGACAGTTGGATGTAGTTGGGCATCAGGATGCACTATGGCTGTCGGGTGAATAAATTCAGACACAGGCGCATGGGACACAGGCATAAAAAATTTGGCTCGCTTGATACTAAGATAGATCGCTTTGTTTGCGATCGCTTGGATCGCCAGTGGATAATTAAAATAACCGTTGTTTTTTAGAGTACAAATCGCTCTAAAAAACAACCTAAAGATTTACTAAGGAAAACATCAATTCACCCTCACAGGCAAGCTGACCATCGACTTCTGCTCGTCCATGCATCTTACCAAAGCGCTTGCGGGCAACAAGCAACTCAGTGGTGATCGTTAGACGATCACCAGGGACGACAGGACGACGAAATCGAACTTTATCAATGCCTGCAAATAGGGAAAGCTGATCTTCCATCCCAGGTAAATGTCTTAACACAATACCGCCTACCTGCGCCATTGCTTCGACAATCAGTACTCCTGGCATGATTGGACGCTCAGGAAAATGTCCTTGAAAGAATGGTTCGTTGAAAGTCACATTTTTAATACCTGTCGCTGATTTGTTCGGTACAAACTCAATGATGCGATCAACCAGCAAAAAAGGATAGCGATGGGGTAGTAACTTCTGAATATCCTCAATCATCAAAATCTGACTGGGTGTATTTGCAACCTCACTATTTGAATTAGGCTTTGGCTCAGAGTTTAGGTCGGTGCTATGTATATTTGTTTCTTCAGTCAAAGTGGACATATTTAAGTATTAAATTGGCGGTATTGGAGTGCTAATGCTGACAGTTCAAAGTATTTGCCAACATTAGCTTCTAGAGATTTGCTTAGCTATGGCGATCGCAAATTCAGCATGAAGGTTATGGCTAGCTTTGTAGGCAAGAATATGCGCTCTTGGTAAAAATCCTAGCAAGCTTATGTCACCAATGAGATCTAAAAGTTTATGACGACAGGGCTCATTGTCAAAACGCAGGGGCGGATTAACCCAGCGCTCGTCATCACAAACAATCGCATTATCGAGACTTCCACCTTTAATTAGTCCTGCGGCACGAGCTTGCTCAATAAAAGCTGCGAGGGTAAAGGTTCGGGCTGGGGCAATTTCGGCGACAAATTGCTCACTAAATTTATTGATTTCAGGCGACCAGCTAAACCACTGTTCACCAATAGCTTTCGTCGGATACTCAACTCCATAGGTAAAGCGTAAAGTATTTGCAGGAATCGCAGTAACAAAGCTATCACCCTTAGAAACGGTAATTGTTCCGGTGAGAGGAACCAAGCGATCGCCTTCGATTTGAGTCTCGATACCAACCTTAGCGATCGCCTCTACCCAAGGCAAAGCTGACCCATCAAGAATTGGTAATTCAGGACGATCAAGCTCAATAGCAGCATTATGGACGCCCATACCAAATAGAGCCGAAAGCAAATGTTCGACAGTCCTTACGCCTATACCATCTTGACGTAACTCCGTCGATAGCTGCGAGCCTAGAACGACACTAGTATTTGCAGGGATTTTAGTATTGCCATAGATAAAATAGCATCCTGCATCAACAGGGGCAGGCTTAACTGTTACAGAAACATGCTCACCGCTATGAAGCCCGATCCCTGACAACGAAAATGGGGCAGCGATCGTCTGTTGATACAGCATGACTAGAATTTTTCTCCTAGACCAAAGCTAAACTGAGTTCCGCCATCGGATGCCAAACCGTAATCTACTCTGATGGAGCCAAGGGGGGATTGGACTCGGACACCAATACCATAACCAGCACCACTACCCGGTTTATTTCTTGCTCCCGCAGGATTACCTGGAACTGACGGAGCCGATCCTAAATCTGTACCATAGTCAAAGAACAGCACGCCACCAACAATACTGAAAACAGGGAAGCGATATTCTGCGGAGAAAATACTAAAGCTACGACCACTACCAATTTTGCCCTCATCCCAGCCGCGTACTGAGTTGCTACCACCAATTTGAAATGCTTCGTAGGGAGGTAGCGTACCAATTACAGTACCAGCTTGGAAATTAAACGCCAGAGCTTGTGTACCTTCAGAAAAATTCAAAAACTTAACTGGGACAAAGTAGCTATAACTAGCCCTGACTCGATTTAAGAAAATAGATCCTAAGCCAATAGGAATAGATTGCTCAGTGGCAATCCGAAATACGGAACCAGATGAAGGCTTAAGGGGGTTATCTCTTTGATCACTTGCATAGGCAAATTGCAATAACAGCAAGTCATCTTGCCCTGTACCACTTGCTGTAAGCGAATTGCCGAGAAAGTCCGTAGCCACGACCGCATTGTCTGTATTGTCAAGTACGCTGACACGCTGGTAGCGAAAACCTAGTGAAGCCGTTTCCGTAGTACTTAACGGACGGGAGAAACTAAAACCAGTGCCGAGTCGATTGATAACTAGTTGGTTGTTGTTAACTGCGGCTCCGACGGGACTATCAAAAATGTAGCTAAATACCCGTTGATTGAAAATATTAGCCGTGAACGAAGTGCGATTAGGATCACCTGCTAACCAAGGATCGGTAAAGTTAAGGTCAAACAACAAAGAAGTTGTGCCAACTTGAATGTCTAAACCAAGCTTTTGGTTGTTGCCACCAAGATTTTGCTGTTGAAAGCTGACTGTACCAAATAAACCTGTTGACGAACTTAAGCCTGCACCTGCGGCGATCGAACCCGTATTTTTCTCCTTAACATTGACCGTAACGATCACTTTTTTAGGATCACTACCCGGAGCAAGTCCAATGTTGAGATCGTCAAATAGTCCAAGAGCAAAAACCTTTTGCAAATCATTTTGAACTGTATTTTTATTAAAGACTTCACCTTCCTTAATTGTAAGTTCGCGGGTAATGATAAAGTCGCGGGTATTACCAGTGACAGGCTTACCATCTTTGTCTACCGTTTTACCATCCTCGTTAATAAAGGCAACTTTGATACCCTCAATCGTCCCCTCAGAGGCAATTAAATTGATATCACCTTCAGGGGTGGCCTTGATGTCGACAATTTGAGCTAGAGAATAGCCCTTATCTTGATAGTACTTTTCGAGTTCTTTTACTCCTGCTTGAATGTCCTTGAGGTTGGTGATTTTGCCAATCTGGGGACCAAAAATGCGATCAATGACTCCTTTTTCCAATACTTTAGTCCCTTCGGCATTGACGGATTTCAGAATAGGATTGGGCAAGACAAAGAAGGTGACACGAACACCAATATCAGTATCTTCTGGCTCAGCTTGGACATTTGAGAAGAAACCTGTGGCAAATACTGCATTAATGTCAGATTGTAGCTGCGTTTTTGTTACAGTCCGTCCAGGCTTTGTTGAAATCACATCATAAATTTTTGTTTGAAGTTCAGGGGGGAGAGGAGCCTGTCCTTCTGGTGTTTTAATGGCAACTTCACCAACTAACACCTGAACTTCCGATGTAGATGCAGGCGGAGTCGTCGTTGACGGCAGGGTAAAATTTGATGGAGTATTCGGCTGAGTTGAAGGAGCATTGGGTGCGCTAGGCGTAGTCGGAGTAGTTGGCTGCGGAGTCGGCGCTTGAGCAATCTCTTGCCGTGCAGGGGCAGCCTTTGCCAGCAGGGGATTAGATAGTAATGTGCTGGATGCGGCAATGGCTGTGAATACGAGCAAGTTTATACGCATAAAGTCTTCCAAACACCTACAGAATATTTAAGAGGAAACTATTGACGAGCAAATGTAAACAGAAAGTTTCTGGAACTAGTAATAGATTACTATAACTTTCAATATCCCTATATTGCTAGAGTTTGACAATCTAGTTTTATTTTGTGGGGATAAAACTACAGTTTATTTGAGCTTATTCCTAAAAAGTACTGCAAAGCATCACTTTTTAAAATCATTTAAAATCATTGGTCGATCGCAGCCAATACGCGCTTTAGTACTTCTTGATAAGCTTCAGCAACATTGCCAAGATCTTTGCGAAATCGGTCTTTGTCTAAGATACGAGCCGTAGGATCGGCGATCGCTTTGTCCCAGAGACGACAGGTATCGGGACTAATCTCATCGGCTAGCAATAATGTACCCCTAGTATCTACGCCAATTTCAATTTTAAAATCAACCAAAATTAAGTTGCAACGATCAAAAAATGCTTGTAGGTGATGGTTAATACTTATCGCAAGTTGCTTGAGTTGTTTAACCTGTTCGGGGGTTGCCAAATCGAGTAGGGCAACATGAGCATCGGTAATTAGAGGATCGCCTAGATCGTCATTTTTATAGAAAAATTCGACTAGGGGTTGTTTGAGGGGTTGCCCTTGCTCTAATCCGAGACGTTTACAAATACTACCTGCGGCAATGTTTCGTACAACTACTTCGATTGGCAAAATCTTAACCGCAGCAACCTCCATTTCAGTAGGTGAGATTTGCTTGATAAAGTGAGTGGCAATACCCTGATCCTCTAGATACTGAAAAATATGCGATGTGATCGCACAGTTCACTTCTCCTTTTTTAGAGATTGTACCTTTTTTTAAAGCATTGAAGGCAGTTGCATCATCTTTGTATCGCGACAACAAAATATTGGGGTCATCTGTCGTAAACAGAATTTTGGCTTTGCCTTCGTAGAGCTTAGTTCCACTCATGGATATATTGCGATAAGTAATTGCTTAAGTATTTTATCGGAAAATGGAAGGCATTTTAAGGCGATCCCATTTCACAAGCGATTTGCGATAAATTGTGCCACAACTCGCTTATAGCAGGCTTCGACATCGCTCAGCCAACGTATCCCTTTGGCTGAGCGATGTCGAAGTCCTATTTTTCTCATAAATCATTTAGGAATGTTGTATTGAGTTTTAAGCTAGTTTCACAAAATTTAATTCTTCACTGGTGAAGCTTTCAAAGTTAGTTTGCTGATTAGCTAATAGCTCAACGGTGGCATCGGCAATATCATTGTTGGCGGCGGCGCGATCGCGTAAACGTTGCTGTAAAACTTCTACAGGAGCAGTGCAATAGATGATTTCTACAGGAATATTTTGGGCTTGAGCAGCAGCGATCGCTTGGCTTCTCAAGCTAACACGATCATGCTTTGCATCAAGAATGACGGTAAAACCTTTGCTTGATAGCAAAGCACCTAGCTCCGTCAATCTGGCATAGGTTTTCGCCGTCATCTCTGGCGTATAAATATCATCACTACCACGCTCAAATAGAGAAATTCCTGCAATTTGCTTGCGGATAGCATCTGATCGCAGATAAATGGCATCTTGTTTTGAGGCGATCGCTCTTGCCGTTGTACTTTTACCAGAACCAGACACCCCTGACATGATGATTAATTTGCCTTGTTTGGTTTGCGTATATTCCCAAGCAAGTTTGTAATATGCAGCCGCTTCCTTTTGTGCATTTGCTTTCACACCCGCAGGAATATTCGGATCGTCGAGCAGGAATGATGTGACTTTGGCACGGATATAGGCTCTCATGCTGCAATGCAGTGGCAATAATACAACCCCTTCATAATCACCTGTGCGTTCTAGATAAGTATTTAGGAAAATATTAGCGAGATCACTTCTGCCACGAAATTGTAGATCCATTAACAGGAAGGCAGCATCGTATAGCACATCACTATTACGGAATGGCTCATTAAATTCGATGCAATCAAAGATTTGGATTTTATCTTGGTAAAGACAAATATTCTTTAAATGAACATCACCATGACATTCGCGCACTTTCCCCTTAACAATGCGATCGCTAAACAAATCAACATTTTCAGCAAAAAACTTCTCGGTATAGGCACGAGTTTGAGCAAGTTGCTCTGCGGTTTGAGCAATGCCGACATATTTTTCCGTAGAAGCATAATTATCATTAGCGACGGAGCGAACGGCGGCGGCTGTACCAAAAGTATTGATATGGTCATTAGTAAGCGCCTGTTGATGAAAAGCTGCTAATTGTTCGCCAATTTGTCGCACATGGTCAGCCGTCAATCGACCCGAAGCAAACATCTCAGTTAATAAGTCTTCTTGGGAAAACTCTGGCATGGCGATCGCATATTCCGCTGCTGCTCCCTGACCTGATTTGTCAAAGCTATATTTCCCATCAGTTTCGACAATTGGTAAAACCGATAGATATAAATCAGGTGCAAGACGACGGTTTAGACGAAGTTCTTCTTCACAAAAATATTTACGCTTTTCTAGAGTAGAGAAATCTAGAAAGCCAAAGTTCATTGGTTTCTTAACTTTGTACGCATATTTTCCTGTAAGTAGCACAAAGGAAATATGGGTTTGCAAAAGCTGAATTGGTTCTGTGACAGGATGCTCATAAAACTTAGGTGAGAGCATCTGCTCGATAATCGGCGGTAGTGACATAAATAAATCGCAAGTTAGGGTTTACATAATATAGCAATGCAAATTTTAAAGCCCAAATAAAGGCGGCGCATAGCGCCGCCTTTATTTGGGCTTTAAATTAGTTAGGCTTTTTATAGCGTGTTAGCCAAGTAAAGAACAAAATTGGCATCGAAATTGCCACCAATGTTTCTGCCCAGAAGAATGAAAGAAAATCTGACAATCCACCGAGAGGCGGCACGCTAGGCTGAAGATTGCGTACCGCAGGCAAAGCAAACAACATCCCCGCAATCAGTGTAAACATCCCAAATTCGATAGGGCGTGGCTGCAAAACTACGATCATTGTCATCGTAAAAACGACTAAACCAATCAACCACATGGCAATCATTAAGAAAATGGAGAAAGACTTAGTAATTACTGATCGCGATATTCTTACGCGCAATCCCATATAAGTGTCCGATGATTCAAACTCAGCCTTGGGAATATAATCAGCATCAATGTTATACCCTGAGATCGCCCCATAGAAATGTACTGCCATTGGAATCGCCTCCTTTTCATCCTTAGGGTTTGAGAAATAGAGGGAGAGATCAGAATTATGCTTATCAAAGGGATAGTCACTGACCCTGCCAACTACTGACACTGCACCTGTCACTGTATCAGGAATCCGATTCTTATCAAGGGTGACTTCCGCTTTGCCGCTTTCGATGCCTGTAAAGAATTTCAATTCTTTACTAAGACGATCATCTTTAGCATATGTGCCTTCCGGTTTAGGCGCAAAACGAAGATTTATCTCTCCTTTAACGGGATCAACCCCCAATAAACTGATCGCAACATCCATACGGTTTGCCACTTTTTCATCGCCAAATATTAAATCAGCCGATCGCTGAGTGCGATCATTTTGATAGAAGTAAAGCGCTCCTGAAAATGCCCCGACAAATAAAGCTACAAAAATCAGTATTATAACAATACGTTTAATTAAGAGTTTGCGTGTGATATCTGCCATATAGTTCTATTCAGTGTAATTAGAGATACGAAAATCTCTAATTACACTAACCCACTTTGCGCTCAGTTACTAAAGTTAAATTTGTCCATTCACCATGCCGATCATAGGTGCGAATCATACGATGGTGAAGGTTTGACTCTAATAGCCAAGAAATCGATAGGGGGAATGGCTGACGTGAGTTGATTGTTTTAGGGCAAGTTAACGATGCACCATCGGGCAGAAATAGAGTTTGAATGGATAGGTTCTCCTGATTAAAATATAAGATTTGTGGATTAGATTGATCGATTTGGGCGATTGAAGTAATTATTTGCTTGCCTGCGGCAGTTGTCATATGCAAAGACAGAATGGCGCGATCGCCTTCGCGTTGCCATTCTGTAACTGTTGGTGTCACCTCTGGAGCCAACCAGTTCGGAGATAGGGTAATAGATTCACCTTCCCATCTGCCAAGTAATTGGTCGAGGGTCAAGGGTTGGCGTTCGGGTGTGCTGTTTTGGGGTAAATGCTCGCGAATGAGTGTAACGCGCTCTAGTTGACTAGATTTGTCATAGAGAGGAATCAAGCGTAAACGGCGATCGCCGAAAATCAAACCTAATTCTGCGCCAAACTCAGTAAATGGGGCGAACTGAATAGCTCCTTGCGAGAAAGCACCATTCTCAAATAAAATTATACTTTTATTTAAGGTGCGATATTCCAAAACTAAATCCTGTGGCCGCCCATCATAAAAGCGGCGCACGACTTGGTGCATGGTTTGCTGATCTTCCTTGAGCTCTAGAATAGTTTCACTGGGAATATCTTCTAATATTATGCCCTTTGGTGATAATCGAGTAAAGGAACCCTGCCAACAGCCAAGGTTCTCTAGTAAGCATTCCCATTGCGATCGCATAATTTTATTTAAGATTTTTTGAGTTAACGAACAAGCGACTTAATCTCCTTGTTTATTTTATGGTTTTGAGTCCCCCAAAATTGTGGAGGTGCAAAGCGAATCCTCAATTTTATGATTGTTTTCTAAGTACAGGACAAAAAGATACAAAAGTAGAAAGGAAGGGGTTTTGTAGAAGATAACCACATCACCAATACCCCCATCATCCTGCGACCCTCTATGAATCTTTTGCTCCTGAGGAAGCTAACCGCATCCTCAAAAACTTGAATTTCATTACACCCCTAAACACGCGAGTTGGCTTAATGAAGTTGAAATTGAATTCTCGGTTCTATCACGTCAGTGTCTTGACCGTCGTATTCCCACTAAAGAGATTCTATCTGAGCAGGTTACCTTCTGGACAGACAACCGTAACTTTCATAAAGCTACTGTTGTCTGGCGCTTCTCTAGTTCCAATGCTAAAGTTAAACTGAAGTCCTTATACCCCATTATTGAACCTACAAAAGCTGATGTTGAACCTAGCATAGTTAGCTTGGCTCACTACTAGGATAAAATGCCAGTCTTAAGCCATTTTTGCGTGAGTCCTATTGGATAACACTTATGCCAAAAACTGATTAAGCCCTAGCGCTTCTCCCCTAAGAGAAATGTTAGGGCTTAATCAGAATTGTCCTTAGTTTTTCCTTAGTTTTAATGTCAGCTTAAGTGCTGCACTTGCTATAGAATACTAGATCTAGTATTTAACCAAGCATTACAAGATTTCGACTCATGGAAGATAAGTTGATGTTGATGATCCCAGGTCCAACACCTGTGCCTGAACAGGCGCTGTTGGCTCTGGCAAAAGCTCCGATCGGACACCGCAGCGGCGATTTTAGCAAGATCATGGCAGATGTGACTGCTAAGCTCAAATGGCTGCACCAAACCACCAATGATGTATTGATTCTCACCACGAGCGGAACTGGGGCGATCGAAGCTGGCATCATTAATTTCTTAAGCAAAGGCGATCGCGTCCTTGTTGGGGATAATGGCAAATTCGGCGAACGCTGGGTCGAAGTTGCCCAAGCCTATGGGCTAAATGTTGAAGTAATCAAAGCGGAATGGGGCAAACCCCTTAATCCTGAAGATTTCCGAGTCAAGTTAGAAGCTGATACTAACAAAGAAATCAAAGCGGTGGTCATCACCCATAGCGAAACTTCGACAGGGGTTCTCAATGACCTTGAGACAATCAATCGCCATGTTAAGGCTCACGAAAAAGCCCTAATTATTGTCGATGCTGTTACTAGCTTGGGCGCGTTCAATGTTCCTATTGATAAACTTGGTTTGGATGTAGTCGGTTCTGGTTCGCAAAAAGGCTACATGATCCCCCCTGGATTAGGATTTGTATCAGTTAGCCCTAAAGCATGGGAAGCATACAAAACTGCCAATCTTCCCAAGTACTATTTTGATTTGGGCAAAGCTCGCAAAGATGCCGCCAAAAATTCGACTCCCTTCACTACTTCTGTGAATATGGTGATTGCGTTACAAGCTTCCTTAGAAATTATGCAGCGTGAAGGTTTAGAAAATATTTTTGCCCGTCACTTGCGGCATCGTGATGCAACCCGTGCTGCTGTCAAAGCATTGAATTTGGGTCTATTGGCTCCCGATGATGCAGCAAGTGCTTCGATTACTGCGGTTGTACCTCCCGAAGGGCTGGAAGCAGAAAAGATTCGCGCCACGATTAAAAAGAAGTTTGATATTGTCCTCGCGGGTGGTCAAGATCACCTTAATGGCAAGATTTTCCGTATTGGTCATTTAGGCTTTGTTAGCGATCGCGATATTCTTACGGCTATTAGCGCTCTCGAAGCGTCAATTGCGAGCCTTGGTTATACCAATTTCACCTATGGTGCTGGTGTCAAGGCAGCGATCGAGGTTTTCGGTTAAATTCAAGAAGTTTGCAATGCAAAACTCTTAAATAAAAAAGCCTCGCATAGCGAGGCTTTTTTATGGATTGATTCTGATATAAGTATCAGGACAGATATAGTCTTCATCTTGTTTCTTAGGAACTGGTGGGACAGCTTTAGTGGAAATATCACTTTCGCAAAGAAAGGGCTTAGTTACTTTTTGATTGCTTTCATTACCAACGATCACATAGACAAATCCCGTATAAGCTTTTAATCCATCCTGTAGAGGAATCGCACTATGCTGGGCAATTAACCCTGAACCTGTATCTATTACTGTGATTTTGTAACTATAAAATTCCGAATTTAGAGTCAAACCTGATACTAATTGATTAATATCCGTTGAGAATTGTCCCTTCTCTTGAAATACATTTTGCTGCGATCGCATGATGGCGCGAATATAGGACTTACTCTCAGCCTCACGAATCAATATCGATGAAGCAATTAAATCGGGAGATCGCAGAATTTTAATATCACTGGCAATATTTGTACTATCAGAAACCTTGGTTAACTGGTGAGGTTGAGTCTCTAAGGTCGTTGGGCGGGGCTGATTAGGAACCGTATTCGCTATTTTTAACTTCCCATAATTACTAACTTCATAAATGGTTTGGGTAGTGAGATCGCCAAAGGTAAGATCGAGTTGCTGAGGATTGGTATTTAGATTGACCTTATATCTTCCAGCAATCGCCGTCTTTCCCAACGGTAAGTCATTAGACACAATATAAACATCACCATCAATTCCATTTTGAGAGTCAAAAATCGCTGTACCATTCTTGAATCCATCTTGATTTTTAAATTCCCAAGTTCCCGATAGTTTTTGATTATTTGCGTCTTTTGGGCGATCGCCTACACTATTACAACCAATAAACAAGCTAGTACTGATGAGAAATAGTATTGCGATCGATTGGAAAGATCTCACTAAAGCAGGTTTTACATTACTCATAGCCAATTTCTAGGTAAATAACCGCAGTTCCGAAGTAGGAGAATTTAGGAATAGATCTGCTCTTCTCAGGACTGATGGCGATATTATAATTTGCTTGAGTGCGACTAATCCTTCACTAATAAATGATTGACAAAGTGCTGCATTATTTCTTTTATTAAAACTGGTCTCATAAAAAACTTCGCGAATACCTGCGGACACCACTAGCTTTAAGCAAGAAATACAAGGTTCTAAAGTTACATAAATACTAGCTCCATCGGTGGGAATACCATGTTTGGCAGCTTGGGCGATCGCATTAGCTTCAGCATGAACAGCTCTTGACGGAAATTCTTTACTAGCATCACAAGTAATGACATTAGGATAGCAATAGCCTTGGGTAGTGCAATGGACTGAACCAGAGGGCGAGCCGTTATAGCCTGTGGCAAGCACCTGTTTGTTTTTAACGATCACAGCGCCGACAGGAAAAGCTAGACATGTCGATCGCATCGCCGCTATCTTGGTCAGCAGCATAAAATATTCGTCCCATGTGGGTCTTTGCTGAAAAGTAGCATTGTTGAGCAGTTCTGTCATGAATATGGTTAAACGATTAGGTTGAGATGATAGTGCAAAATAGTTTACCTCACAATAAGATCGAATCTGAAAGAGCGACCCACAGGGATGCTCTTTCAGATTTAGGACTTACGCAAGCCTAACCGAATTTACTAGGGGTAGATGTAGCGCGTGCTTCGCACGCGCTACATCTACCCCTAGTAAGTCCTAAGATTGTATTAACTTTGGAGATTTCTTTCTAATTTTTGACTGGCTTGTGAAAGCGAGAAACAAAACATCCAATAGATTAAAGCAACAAATAGATAGACTTCAGCATAGCGACCGATAAATTCTGGCTGTGATAGCACGGAGCGTGATACACCCATCAAATCAACAAGACCGACGATCGCTACCAATGATGTATCCTTAAATAAGCCAATAAATTGACCAACAATCGCAGGAATTGATGCTTTGAGCGCTTGCGGCAAGGTAATTAAAATAATCGTTAAGGGGATATTCAATCCCAATGCTCTGGAGGCTTCGGCTTGACCTTTAGGAATTGACTGCAAACCACCGCGCACATTTTCGGCAAGATAGGCGGCACTGAAAAAGACAAAAGCTGCGATCGCTCTTAATACGCGATCAATTTCTAATCCTGCGGGTAAAAATAAAGGAAGCATTACTTGCGCCATAAATAAAATGCCGATCAATGGCAAGCCACGCACAATTTCAATATAAAAGACGCAAAACCATTTGATGAGAGGCAATGTACTTTGTCTTCCCAAAGCCAGCAAAACGCCCAATGGAAAAGAAAAGACAATTCCTGATATGGCGACAATCAAGGTTAAAACTAATCCGTTCCAAACATTTACATCAACGGGAACTAGCCAAAAATTACCACCAATTAACCATAAAGAAATTGGTAAAGAGGCAAACCATGCGATCGCCAAAATTAAAGAACTTGATTCAAAACGCTTAACTTGTTGACCGATCACAAAACCCAAGGCGATCGCGCCACTAATTGCTAAGGTCAAAATTTTGAAAATCCCATCAACGGGTAACAAAATCGCCAAAGCAACTGAAAAAGAACTAATGGAGATCGCTACAGTTCGACTAAATCTACCCCATAGTCCCCATGAAACTCCTGATAGCAAACCTGCGATCACTAAAATGCCCCACAGTCGCCAAAATTCTTCGACTGGGTAAAGTCCAACTAAAAATAGTCGCAAATTAGCACTTACTACCGCCCATTGAGCTTTAGTTATAGCCCATATCCAGACATTACTGACTAGCTGATAAATTAGCCAAACACTAAAAACCGTAAGTAAACTATTAAACCAACTACTAAACAGATTTTTTTTTGCCCATTTCAAAGGGCTTGGCAAGGCTTGTGGCGGCAGTGCAACCGAGTTTTGCGTCATAGAGGTAATTCCAACAACCTACTTTATAGCGTCCCTCAATTATGCACTTTAATCCCCCAAAAAGAGGTGCTAAGCACCTCTCTATATTTTATTTAGAATTTTCCGAGGCGGAATCACCACTGTAAGGTTGTTCACCAGTGGCAGGAAAATTGTCTTTATTTGGTGTGAAAATCTTCGCGATCGCATCGCTTAAATATTCGACCACATTTATAAATTTTTGCTTTAAACCGTTCATAACTATCACCATTGAAGGAATATCTAGAGAACTTGATTTAGGATTATTTTCCTATGTGTATTTTGTATATATTTTAATACTTATAATTGTTAAGGATCGCTGATTTTAAAATCCTGCAACAATTATTTGAATTTCGACACAGGTTTCAATGTATAAATTTCATTTTTACTGATGTGGAAAAAAGTCGAAAAGAAACCTGAATTTGAACAAAAATCGAAGACTGAACTACAATTAGTAAAAATGAGTCAAAATCAAAGTGTCAGAACAACCTGATAAATTTCCTTACGAAATTTCAGTTCATGCTAAAGAACGCATTGAGGAAAGAAATATATTGCTAACATGGATACAGGAAACGATAGAAAAACCTGATAAAACAGAACCACATCAAACTGATCCAGAGCTAGAAATAGCATTCAAAAAATTTGAAAGCTTTAGTGGGCGTGTTTTAAAGATTGTCTACAACAAAAATGTAAGTAGGTCAGCAAAAGAAACCTGTAAATGCCTAGATCCCCGACTTTTTCTAGGCAAGCAAAGACAATTTGCAAATTCACAAAAAAAGTCGGGGATCTTAATCTTTGCTTCTTAAGTTTTCTTATGCCTAGCTACTTATCTCCAATAAGAATTGTTACGGCACATTTTGATCGGAGTATGAAGGGAAAACTATGAATATTCAATATGATCAACAAGTTGATGCCGCTTATTTAACTCTAGAGACAGCAAAGATTGTTGACTCAGAAGAAATACAGCCTAACGTGGTATTTGATTATGATGAGTCAGATCTCGTTGTTGGCATTGAGTTGTTAAGTGTAAAACGAAATATTCCTAACTTATTGCAGCTTCTAAAACTTATCCCTACAGGACAGGTAGGTAAAGTAGGCTTTGATTTTCCAGTGTTTCTCGATTTTTTGATTAAGTCAGTGGATTTAAGCTTGATTGACAAAAAAACAAGGCAAAGGATAGGCATGACAAAAAAATTACTAGAAAATTCATCGAGTATTTTGCGATCAACTCAAGAATCCCTAGAGGCTTCTAATCCAAGATTTACGAGAATCTAAAATTTGTTATTGTTATGGGACAGTTTTGAGGGAAAATGTACCTGATTGAGTACAAAAATTTTTTAAGCAATTTTAACTATGGTCGCTGCACCCTCGAAACCTCAAAGCATTGAGACACTCTCCATTAACTCCATCCGCTTTTTAGCGATCGATGCGGTCGAAAAAGCCAAATCTGGTCACCCCGGTCTGCCGATGGGCGCAGCACCAATGGCTTTTGTGCTGTTCGATCAGTTCTTAAAGTTTAATCCTAAAAATCCCAAGTGGGCCGATCGCGATCGATTCGTCCTCTCCGCAGGACATGGCTGTATGTTGCAGTATGCTTTGCTCCACCTCACGGGCTATGACAGCGTAAGCATTGAAGACATTAAGCAATTCCGTCAGTGGGGCAGTAAAACCCCAGGACATCCTGAAAACTTTGAAACCGAAGGTGTGGAAGTCACCACGGGGCCTCTTGGTCAAGGTGTCGGTAATGCGGTGGGCTTAGCGATCGCTGAAGCACATTTGGCGGCGCGTTTCAACAAACCCAATCACACCATTGTCGATCACTATACCTATGTGATCCTTGGTGATGGTTGCAACATGGAAGGGATCGCTTCGGAAGCAGCTTCCTTGGGCGGACACCTCAAACTCGGTAAGCTGATCATGCTTTATGACAGCAACAGCATTTCGATTGATGGTAGCACCGACTTAGCCTTTACTGAAGATGTAGGCAAACGCTATGAAGCCTATGGTTGGCACGTAGTTCGCGTTGCGGATGGCAACGAAGATCTAGATGCGATCGCTAAGGCTCTCGAAGAAGCTAAATCCGTCAGCGACAAGCCTAGCATCCTGATCGTCACCACCACTATTGGTTACGGTTCTCCTAAAAAGTCTGGTACTGCGGGTATTCACGGTGCTGCTCTTGGTACTGATGAAGTTGCCGCAACTCGCGCTAACCTCGGTTGGGAATATGCTCCCTTTGAAGTGCCTGATAACGTTTATAGCCGTTTTCATCAAGCGATCGAGAAGGGCGCTAAAGCGGAAGCTGAATGGAACGATCGCTTTGCTGCTTACGAAAAAGCCTATCCTGCGGAAGCTGCGGAATTCAAGCGCATTACCTCTGGCAAATTGCCTGAAGGTTGGGAAAAAGCCCTCGATCCAGTTCTCGAAAAGGAAACCTCTACACGCTTGCTCTCAGAAGCGGCTTTAAATGCCCTTGCACCAGTATTGCCTGAGCTTTTGGGTGGTTCTGCGGACTTGGCTCACTCCAACATGACCACCGTTAAGGGATTTGTAGATTTTCAACATGGTTCCTACGAAGGTCGCAACTTCCGTTTTGGCGTTCGTGAACATGCGATGGGCGCAATCATGAATGGCTTAGCCCTTCATGGTGGTACAATCCCTTATGGTGCAACCTTCCTCGTATTTGCTGACTATTTGCGCGGTGCAATTCGTCTTTCGGCACTAGCTGAAATTGGAGCGCTGTATATCCTCACCCATGACTCGATCGTTGTCGGTGAAGATGGTCCAACCCACCAGCCTGTAGAAACCGTTGCTTCCTTGCGCGTGATTCCTAACTTGTTGGTATTACGTCCCGCCGATGCGAAGGAAACCGTTGCTGCTTATCAAATTGCGATCGCCAACCGCAAACGTCCTAGTGCCTTAGCATTCACTCGCCAAAACGTGAAGAACCTCGCTGGTACTTCCGTTGAAGGTGCAAAGAAAGGTGGTTACATCGTTGTTGATGCTCCTAATCCTGAATTGATCTTCATCGCCACAGGTTCGGAACTAGAGTTAGCGGTTAAGGCTGCGGCAATCCTCGCTGCTGAAGGTAAGGCAATCCGTGTTGTTTCCTTCATCTCTCAAGAACTCTTCAATGAGCAATCGGCTGAGTACAAAGAATCCGTACTTCCTGCTGCCGTCAGAAAGCGCGTCAGTGTTGAAGCTGGTAGCACCTTTGGCTGGCACAAGTATGTGGGCTTTGAAGGCACAGCGATCGGAATTGACACCTTCGGTGCTTCGGCTCCCGGTCCAATTGTTTATGAGAAGTTTGGCTTCACCGTTGATAACGTCGTTGCTACTGCGCGTAAAGTTCTTGGTTAATTAACAGAAGTATTTCTATAAAAAAAGCGCACTAGGTGCGCTTTTTTTATGTCTACGGTTTATGAGATAGCCGCTAAATCAAGATTAGAATAGCTTGAGATGATGATCACAGGAGCAACTCTGATGAATCAAACAATTGCACCGCCATTGACTTTATACGATCGCGATCTTGATTTGTGGTTAGAAACGGCGATCGCACAATTAAAGGCGGGTGACTTTCACAATCTTGATGTCGAAAATTTAATAGATGAATTAGAAGGCTTGTCGGGTATTAACAAACGTTAGAGCATAGGTTAGAGGGTTTGATCGAGCATATTCTCAAGCGCTGCTATGTCAATATGTTTGAATGTCACCGAGGTTGGCTATTGACAATATTTGATCAACGCAGGGATATGAATAAACTGGTTCGCCAATCTCCAAGCCTCAAACGTCACTTTATAAAAATGTTTGATGATTGCTTTGAAACTTCTTTAAAGCGGATCAAGATTGAAAATCCTGATTACCAATTTCCTGATAAATGGCAATTTGGGAGCGATATTGACGCGATGCTAAATGTTGATTTTTGGGAAGAGACAAAGTAAGTCTATGACCGTAAACGCAGAACGTTATACATATCGAAATCTATAGCAATTCGATATGATTTAAAACAGGGTTCGACTTTGCTCACCCAGCGTGGACTGATGGCTGAGCATAACTTGGTGGGACATTTTTTATCCGCAAGTGCCTTGTCGAGCCACTATAGCGATTTTCATTTTGCCTACGGCAAAATGAAAATCGTAAACTCTTACTAGGATTGATTTTTGGTTTTCAAATGAGTACACACTCATTTGAAAACCGCTATAACTATTGATATGACGGAACCTAACTAGAGCGATCGCTATTGATTGCAAAGTCAAATGGGGTATGAAAAGTTGTATATTGGCTAGAGTGACACATTTATAGATACAAAACTTAAAAAGCCTTGATAGCAACTCCCGTTAAACCAACGACAAGACGACCTGTATTTCCTTTCACCGCCGTGATCGGACAGGAAGAGATGAAGCTCGCCCTGTTGCTCAACGTCATCGACCCTAAAATCGGTGGAGTCATGGTCATGGGCGATCGCGGTACAGGCAAATCTACCACCGTTCGCGCCCTTGCCGACCTCCTACCCGAAATTGCAGTTGTCGCTGATGATCCCTTTAGCAGTCACCCCACCGACGGGGACTTGCAAAGTGAAGAAGTTCGCCAACGCATTGCCAATGGCGAAAATCTACCTGTTACCACCAAGCAAGTAATCATGGTGGACTTGCCACTCGGCGCAACCGAAGACCGCGTTTGCGGCACGATCGATATCGAAAAAGCATTATCTGAAGGGGTAAAAGCCTTTGAAGTCGGACTACTTGCCAAGGCAAATCGCGGCATTCTCTACATTGATGAAGTTAACCTTCTCGACGATCACCTCGTTGATGTATTGCTAGACTCTGCCGCATCTGGTTGGAATACCGTTGAGCGTGAAGGTATTTCCATTCGCCACCCCGCTCGCTTTGTGCTAGTTGGTTCAGGGAATCCCGAAGAAGGTGAGTTGCGTCCACAGTTGCTCGATCGCTTTGGCATGTATGCCGAAATTAAGACTGCACGTGATCCAGAACTACGTTTGCAAATCGTCGAAAATCGCACCACCTTTGATAACAATCCCCACGAATTTCTATCTGAGAAGTCTGAGCAACAAGCTGAAAAGCAAAACCAAATCGTGGGAGCGCAAACTATTCTCAATGATGTAAATATTGATCGCGATTTGCGTCTCAAAATCTCAACAGTTTGTGCTGACCTGAATATTGATGGGTTGCGTGGCGATATTGTCACTACCCGTGCGGCTAAGGCTTATGCCGCTTCGGAAGGACGTAAGGAAGTAGAAGTAGATGATATCAAGGCTGTAATTGGTCTCTGTCTGCGTCACCGTCTTCGCAAAGATCCTCTTGAATCGATTGATTCAGGCTATAAAGTCCTTAAAACTTTCAATCAGGTTTTTGGAATCGAAGAATAATAATTGAGAAGACAAAGCATTTCCAATAAAAAACCTTTCATAGCGAGGTTTTTTATTGGAAATGCTGAAAAGCTGATCGCATTTCTAATCCGTCAATTTGATCTCCTTCAATAATTTCACCAATAATTGCAGAATTAGATAATTGATTAACAAATGGCTCGGCTAAACTCAAAGGCATACATAAAATCAGTTCAAAGTCTTCACCACCATACAAGACCCAATCTAAAGCGCGATCGCCTGCTAATGTCCTTACTGCTTGATGAATTGGCAGCGATCGCCAAAATATTTTTGCACCGACTTTACTGGAGCGACAAATCTGGGCGATCGCATCGGCAAGTCCATCACTGCTATCCATTCCTGAGATCGGGAAGTCCTTTACATAATTATTTTTTTTGAGAAGTTTATATAAAAGAGCAATCGCATCAAAACGGGGAATTGGACGCTGATGATAGCGGCAAATTGCATTTGCTAATTTTTCACCAGATAGAATTCGATTACCAATTTTGAGTGGAGCTAATAACTTCTGTTTGAGACTGTGATCAAATAGAAGTTCTAAACCTGCCTTAGATAGTCCATGCAGTCCCGTCATCACGATCGCATCACCAACCTGTGCCGTATATCTCTGAATGACTTGACTTTGATGAACCTGTCCAAAGGCGGTTACTGATAAAGTGCAAATTGGCGATCGCACCGTATCTCCCCCTACTAACTCTGTCCCATAGGTTCGCAAACATTCACTAAAGCCACGATAAACACCTTCTATCCATTCAACTTCTGTATCAGGTGGCAATCCTACAGACATCACCAATCCCCAAGGTTTAGCCCCCATTGCAGCTAAATCGGATAAATTTACAGCCGCCGCACGCCAGCCGACATCTTCAGGACTTGTAGTGCGATCGCTAAAATGCACACCATCGAGCAACATATCGGTAGTCACGACCAACTGATGCTCTGGCAAAGTTGCCCCCATCGGTGCTGCATCATCACCAACCACATCACTACAATATTGCCGAAAAATTTTCAGCAATCCTTGCTCACCTATGTTTTTAATCGTTTCTGTCATTTATAGCGATTGATAGCACTTTGTACCCACTTAAGAAAATTAAGAAGACTGCTCCAGTCTTTGCTTAATTAAACTGTCAATTTCTGAAAGATCGGCTATTGAATGAGACATAGCAAAGATTTCTGGTGACGCACTCAGTGTAAAGCGATCGACAAATATCCGAAATGCGTCTTTGCCAATGGGATGAGCAATGACAGAAGCTCGTAACTCTTTCTTAGTCATTGTGTTGAAATCAATCTTGATCATAAAAACCTCCAAAGACCATTACGATAAATCCCTATTTCTATATTATCGCCAGCCAGTATGAATACGTTACCTGTTCTTTCATCTAGACGTAATAGAAAAATGGGAGTAAAGGTGCTTGTTAAAGATTGGCATAAGATGACACACATGATGCCTTGTTCGGAGGTGGGCAAAATTGATAAACCACATGAGATTTAAAGGTAGAAAGTTAGCACAGCTAACTTTCTACCTCTGGTAATAAATTAAGGATAGAAAGTTAGCTTCGGTAAAGCTAATGACTCTTCCCAACCAAGCATAATATTCATACATTGCACAGCTTGGGCAGCTTGCCCTTTCATGAGGTTGTCGATCGCTGAGACTACAATAACTCGCCCTGTACGCTCATCAACTTCCACTCCGAGATAACAGAGATTTGTACCTAACGCCCATTTTGTTTGTGGAAAAGTGTTTTTGGGTAGTACCTGTACCCATTGCGAATTGCGATAAAAGGATTTATAGATCGTCAGCACATCATCCTTTACCAGACCGGGATCGCGTAATTTTGCATATACCGTCGAAAGAATACCTCGAATCATCGGAATTAGGTGAGGTGTAAATTGTACCAATACTTCTTGACCTGCTAGATCACTACAAACCTGTTCGATTTCAGGGGTATGACGATGATTCGCAATTCCATATGCCCCTAGAGAACCATCAGCTTCGGCAAGTAATAAATTAGTTTTAGGCTGACGACCTCCTCCTGATGTCCCCGACTTAGCATCGATGATGATTGTACTAGGATCGACTAAACCTTGTTTAAGTAATGGTTGCAGGGCTAATAAACTCGCTGTGGGATAGCAACCTGCACAACCAACTAAATTTGCTGTCGCAATGCGATCGCGATAAATTTCAGGCAAGCCATAAACTGCCTTGGAATTAACCTCAGCATCGGTACGAGCCTCTTTGTACCAAGATTCATAGACTTGCAGATCGGTAAAGCGATAATCTGCGGAGAGGTCAAGCACTTTGCAGCCCTTAGCTAAAAGACGTGGTGCAATTTTACTGGCAAGCCCATTGGGTAAAGATAAAAAGACAATCTGAGCGCGATCGGCAATTTCTTCTGGTTCCAAATTTTCGATGGGTAAATTCACGGCATGAGCAATATGTGGGTAAAGATCAGCAAAATTTTGCCCCACAGAACCACTGCCACCCATATAGGTAATGTCAACTAATGGATGCTCTACCAGCAATCTAACCAATTGGATACCGCCATAACCAGATGCGCCAATAATACCTACGGGGATACGATTCTGCGAGCTCATAAATCTACTCCATCAAAATGTTAGAAATGCTTTTCGAGTTTGGGCTAATAACTTAGCATGACTGCTATATTTTGCCCATACTAACTAACGTAAATGTAAAGCATATTTTATGCAGAAACAATTTATGTACAATTGAAGATCTTTTAGTTTTTAGTTTTTTAGTAAATTTGGGGATGTCCCTCAAGATAGACTTCTAGTTGAGATGGTGACTCTCAAACACTTATTTCAAAATAAATCACCTGTGCGGGTGAATAAATATGCATTGCATTTATGTGAAGTTTTACCAATACAAAACAAAGCCAAAAAGATGGGGAATTTAGATTTAATTTTGTATAGCAGTCATAAATCATTTATGAGAAAAATTGGGCTTCGACTTCGCTCAGCCAAAATATCCAGATGGCTGAGCGAAGTCGAAGCCTCTCTCAAATCATTTAGGATTGCTATATTACCTATTTTGGCAGGTGTATATAGTAATTCTCTAGTAACTAAACCATATAAAACAAATAAAATAAAGTCGATAGTAGGGATCTAAATGACTAATATCTATTGTAATGACGATTCTTTTTGAACGCATCTACAATATTGTGATTCCGACAATCTATCTTTACATCAAGAGAGATTTTAAAAGTATTTTTTTCGTATTTCCATATATTTGCCATCTCTGTATAATTTCGTCATAGTATGATTTTCAAAATACTATGACACTTAATCAAGATGTTTTTAAATTTAGTCTAATATTTTTGTCCAATGTGTTTAAAAATGTACGACAATATTTAAGTATATCTAAGTGGCTCAAAATCCACAAATTTGAAAAATCTTACTATTTTTAGAGAAAGATTTTCAGCTTTGAAACCTTGAAATTTCTGATAATCCTATGACAGACACAGTAAATGCTCCTTTAACAGGAAAGGCTCTTCTGCAAAAGGCAAAAGAGCTTAATAACCTACCTAAGCGCGAACAGGCTAAAAAATGTGGTTATTTTACACGGGGGAAAGACGGTGTAGATCGTGTGAATTTGACAGAGTTTTATGAAGCAGTGCTTGCTGCTAGGGGCTTTGCAATTAATCCTGAACAGAATAAAGATGGTCGTGGTCGTGAACCAACGTTTCGCGTCAGTGTCCATAAAAATGGTCAAATTGTGATTGGTTCTACCTATACACGCTCGATGGGCTTGAATGAAGGAGATGAGTTTGAAATCAAACTTGGATATAAACATATTCATTTAATTCAGCTAACTAATGATCAGTCAGAAGATAGTGAAGAATAATTGTCTAACTCTCTAGATTTAGTATGTACTAGCATATAAGCCTTATTAGTTTATATGCTGACATTTATCTTGTGGTTAAGAGATTAGGAATGTAAATTTAAAAACTTGCTGAGTTAATACATTTAGCTACTACAACTCAGTAAGAAGTAAGCGAGAGAATTAATGCTGCTTGACTAAGTAGGTGTTCATTTTTCTCGCTTTTTTATTTACTCTATTTTTAGGTTTGTTTTTGATTTCTAGGTTTTTTATGCAACTTGTAGATACTCACGTCCACATTAATTTTAAAGATTTTCAGACTGATCTTAATGAAGTGCGCGATCGCTGGTTAGCGAATGGTGTGACTAAGTTAATACATTCCTGTGTCAGTCCTGATGAATTCATGCACATTCAATCAATCGCTGAGCAATTTCCTGAAGTTAGTTTTGCTGTAGGACTACATCCTTTAGACAAAAATCTCAATGAGAAAGGCTGGAATCCTGAAATAGGTGATCGCATTAAGAGCTTAGCAATTAGCGATCGAAGGGTAGTCGCGATCGGTGAAACAGGCTTAGATTTTTTTAAGTCTGATAGCAAAGAGGCTCAAATTGAGGCTTTTAAATCGCAATTACGCACAGCGCGATCGCTAAATTTGCCCGTTATCATTCATTCCCGCGAAGCCTCGATCGCCACCCGTGAAGTGTTGCAAGAAATTAATGCTGAATCGCCCAACGGGTCAATTCGCGGGGTGATGCACTGCTGGGCAGGTAATCCCGAAGAAACACAATGGTTTCTAGATTTGGGGATGTATATCAGTTTTAGTGGGGTGGTTACATTTAAAAATGCCCATGACTTACATGAGTCAGCCAAAATTGTACCTAGCGATCGCATCCTAGTAGAAACCGATTGCCCATTTCTCGCGCCCGTTCCGAGACGAGGCAAACGCAATGAACCTGCCTATGTGCTACATGTGGCGGAAAGCGTTGCAAAGTTAAGAAATGTTGATCTAGCCACTTTTGCTGAGCAAACTACCAGCAACGCATTTACCTTATTTGCACTTACTTAGGCTTATATAGCGCTTTGCGCTTTCTTGAAGAGAGTTGTGCCCGCAACTCTCTTCTTAAGTTTTTCAATTACAGCTAAAATTGATCTATGCAGATATATCTAGATCACGGTGCTACTAGCCCTGCGCGTCCAGAAGTCATTGACCTAATGGCAGAAGTAATGCGATCGCAATGGGGAAATCCCTCTAGCCTCCATTGGTGGGGTGAACGTTCAACGACGACGGTCGAACGCGCCCGCTTGCAAGTGGCAAGCTTACTGAATGCCGAGCCTGAAGGAATTATTTTCACATCGGGGGGAACCGAGTCAGACAATATGGCTTTGATGGGAATTGCGCGGCAATATCAAACGCCCCAACATATGATTATTTCCTCAGTGGAGCATTCCGCAGTCCGCTTACCTGCTGAATATTTAGAACAACATGGCTGGGAAATTACGCGATTACCCGTTGACCGCGAAGGCAAAGTTTCTCCTCAAGACTTGGAGCGATCGCTGCGCCCTAACACTGTACTAGTATCGATAATTACTGCCCAAAATGAAGTTGGCACAATTCAACCAATTGAAAAGCTAGGACAAATTTGTCGTCATGCTGATGTCTTGTTTCACACTGATGCTGTGCAAGCGATTGGCAAAATACAAATTGATGTGCAGTCCTTACCCATGGATCTGCTCTCCCTTTCAGCTCATAAGTTTTATGGCACTCAAGGTATCGGAGCGCTATATATTCATCCCCTGATTATTAAAAAACATTCATTCGTCCCCCTAAATTTAGGCGGTGGTCAAGAGCAAGGCTATCGGTCAGGTACACAGGCTGTCGCGGCGATCGCAGGTTTAGGACTTGCTGCCGAATTAGCCGAAAAAGAATTAGTTACTGAATCTCAACGCCTCGTAGAACTGCGTGATCGCCTCTATACCCTACTTGCCGATATTCCCGAACTCTTCCCAACGGGCAGCCTCGAACGATTACCCCATCATCTCAGCTTCTATCACGGATATTACGATGGTCGCCGCCTTGTCCGAGAACTAAATTACGCAGGTATTGCTATTAGCTCTGGTTCGGCGTGTAGTAGTGGTGCGATCGAGCCAAGCCCTATTTTATTAGAGATGGGATATTCCGAAGTAGAAGCCAGAAATAGTATTCGCCTAACCCTCGGAAAATCTACCAACGCCAATGATATTGAATGGACATCATTAGTCATCCATCAAATTCTGAACCGCTTAGGACTTACGGATCGGCTAGATGTAGCGCGTGCGAAGCACGCGCTACATCTAGCTAAAACCTAGTAAATTCTTTGGTCTTTACTCAAGCGGCGATAATTGCCAATCTAAGCATAGGTTCTTTCAACAACCCAACGCTTTGAAAATTAGCCCTGCACTTACTTTTCCCCTCCTACGATTCATAGATGGTCTAGGTTCGACACTTTTATGTCTGCATTTTTTGTATTAATTTTTCTTTACTCTTTGTTGGCTTTCTCATTGCCTTTCGTTTATTATTTTACCCTTCCATTACGAGTGGAATGTTGGTTATAAGTGCTTGTGCAAAATAAATTACCAAAACCCGTAAAGTTGCGCCCCAAAGGGGCGCAACTTTACGGGTTTTGGTTTGTAATTAATTATGCCTAACTACTTATATCAATTTTTTCTTTCACTTTCCTAATTCACTTATTGAGCCAAAAGGTTTAATTGCGCTTTGAAACGATATTTAACGTACATATTTTAAGCTTTCTGTATTCTTAAAGAAGAAATCAGTAAAGAGACTAATAACAGTGCGCTCACGAATTTTAATATTTGCAGTTAAAGACATACCTGACTGCAAATTAATTTTCCTGTATTCGTTAATTTTGATGGCTTGTTTCTCAATCTGAACTTTAGCGGGGAATCGATAGGTAGGATTGGATTGATCGGGGGGAAGGGCATCAGAACCAATCCAAACTAGTTTTCCTTTAATATCACCAAATTCACTGAAAGGAAAAGAATCTAACCGCACATCAACGGGCATTCCTTCTTTAACAAAGCCGATATCTTGGTTAGTGATAAATATTTTGGCGACCAATTGATCATCAGGAACTATTTTGAGAACACTTTCAGAAGTGCTGATATTCGCCACATAACCTAGCCCTGCTTTTAGCTCAAAGACTGTTCCTGAGACAGGAGCGCGTAACTCTTGATATTGCAAGGTGACAGATGCTTGACTAATCTGTCCTTCAACTTCGGCAAGACGTTTGCTGTTCTCTACTAGAGCCTTGGTCAACTGACTGTCGATTTCGGCAATTCGCTTGGTATTGTCAGCTATTTGCACTGTCAACTCTTTACGATTAGTGTCAAAGGTGTTATTTAGACGCGATCGCCCTTCTGTGATCGCTGCCATAAAACGCATTTCTTCCTGTTGCAGTTGACGGATTTCTGACTCAGTATTCTTGACCTCTTCCTGTTGTTTGAGATATTGAATCCGCGCAATTGCCCCTTCATCGAAGGCATTTTTAATATCGTTAAGAATCTTTTTATTGATCGCTAGAGATTCTTGCCGAGCGAGCCGTTTCGTTTGAGTTTGGTTAAGCTGTTCAATTGTTTGCAAGATATTTGCCTCCGCCGCTTGCGATCGCGAATTTAGTTCTGATTGATTCGCTCTGAGCCGCTCCCTCTGATCGCCAGAAAGATCTGCGCCACCACCATTAAGCTGGATTCGATAGAGTTGTGATTCGGAAACAAGAGCCTCACGGTTACTGGCTAGTGATAATAATTCGGCAGGGACAGCTATAGCTTTTTTAGTGGTAATTGGTGTGCGATCGCCAGTGAGAACAGATCGATAAAACTGATTTTCTTCTTGGAGATTCTGGCGCAGCTTCTGCAAGGATTCAAGTTGGGCTTTTGCTGCAGTGGCATCAATGCGTAATAGGACTTGTCCCTCAACAACCCGTTCACCATCCTTAACCAAAATTTCCTTAAGTACACCAGTGGCAGGTGTTTTGACTTCTTTGACAGTTCCCTGTGGTTCCAATTTGCCTTGGGCTGGTACTGATTCTTCGATTTTCGCGATCCAAGCCCAAATTAGCCCAAAGGTAACAGAACCAATTAATGTCCATAAAATCGCCTGTGTCCATTTTGATGATTGCCGTAGGACTAGTGGCTGATCAAAAGCTTGTGTATCATTCTCAAAGGCTTTGCCCGCATTGTCTTCATGAAGTCCATCAGATTGGATGCGATTGGCTTCTGGACTCAAACCGTTATTTACCGCCTTCACATTTACATCAGTCATATTACTTCACCTGTATCTACTAAAACGTATTTATGAATTTTTATGGTGCTTTGTGGTGCTTTGTGGTGCTTGCGTTCTATTT
This sequence comes from Pseudanabaena sp. UWO311, assembly GCA_943371975.1. GTDB lineage: Bacteria > Cyanobacteriota > Cyanobacteriia > Pseudanabaenales > Pseudanabaenaceae > Pseudanabaena. The sequence continues at coordinate 81,022 of CALRWX020000001.1, forward strand.
ATTAGTAACCTATCGATCATGATTCGCCAGCCGCCTCTTGTTGGAGATAAAGTGTGTAATACAGTCCACGTTTTGCCATCAAATCAGGATGGGTTCCTTGTTCCGCAACTTGTCCCGCATCCATTACCAAAATCAGGTCAGCGGTGTGGATCGTCGCTAGGCGATGGGTGATAAAAAAGACAGTGCGCCCACGAAATTCTTCGGCAAGGTTGAGACAGACTTGACGCTCGGTATTGTAGTCTAAAGCGCTAGTTGCCTCATCTAAGATGAGTAATTGTGGCTTTTGTAAGACAGTGCGGGCGATCGCAATCCTTTGTCTCTGTCCCCCTGAGAGGGCTGCCCCACGCTCACCAACCCGTGATTCATAGCCTTGAGGTAACTGCATAATGAATTCATGGGCGCAAGCTACACGAGCTGCTTCCGTGATTTCTTCGGGCGTGGCATCAGGATTAGTCAGTGCAATATTTTCTTGAACCGTACCATCAAAGAGCAAAGTATCCTGTAGAACTACGCCAATCTGACGACGCAGAGAATAAAGCTCAACTTTATTAACATCATAATCATCCACGAGAATGCGTCCTGACTCTGGCTCGTATAGTCGCGATAGTAACTTCGTGAGAGTACTCTTACCCGCACCGCTAGCACCCACAACCCCAACAAACTTACCTGCAGGAACTTCTAAACTGACGTTATTTAGTTGGAGTTTCCCATTCGGAACAAAGCGAAAATGAACATTCTCATATCTGACTGCGCCCATAATTGCAGGCATAGGAATATTACGCCGACCTGCTTCTTCTTGCTCTTGAGGGTGATTGATAATATCGCTCAGTCTTTCAAGGGAGAGGGCAGTCTCTTGGAAGTTCTGCCAAAGCTGAATCAATCGCAATAGCGGCGTAGTCGTATAACCTGCAATAATCCGAAAGGCGATTAACTCGCCAAGACTTAATTTATTAGCAAGTACTAGATAGGCTCCAACCCAGAGCAGTAGCAAGTTTGACAATTGGTTGAGAAATTGGCTAGTTGCTCCCGCAGTAGTGGAAGTCACAACGTTTTTAAAACCTGCGGAAACATAACGAGCATATCGACGTTGCCATTCCCATCGTGATTTTAACTCAATGCTTTGAGCCTTAACTGTTTGAATCCCTGAAACGACTTCTACAAGGTAGGATTGAGTAGTGGCATTACGTTCTGCCTTGGTTCGCAATTGTCCGCGAATAATTGGCGACACAATAAATGTGAGCAAAGCGAATAAGGGGACTGTTCCCAGCGCTACTAGGGTCAACAACCAGCTATAGCAAATCATTACAACGATATAAATCACTGAGAAAACTGCATCTAAAACAACAGTCAGGGCAGTTCCTGTGAGAAATTGGCGAATATTCTCTAGCTCACCAATGCGACTAGATAATTCCCCAACTGATCGCTTTTCAAAATAGCTCAAAGGTAATCGCACAAGGTGATCAATAGTTTCGGAGCCAAGGGTTAAATCGATACGGTTGGTGGTATTAACAAAGAGATAGGTTCGCAAGGCACTAATGACGGCTTCAAATACGAAAATCGTCACAAGGAGAATACCCAGAGTATTCAGCGTTGCAGGGGCGTTTTGGATAATTACCTTATCAATAATTACCTGTGTGATCAAGGGATTTGCTAGCCCTAGTAATTGCACAAAGAAAGAGGCGATTAATACCGTAATTAAGGTGTTTTGATAACGCTTTAGGGATGGTAAAAACCACGATAGACCAAACTTGAGTTGGGGTGTATCCTTGGTTGGTTGAACTAATAAAACTTGTCCTGAATCACCCCAAAGATCGGCAAATTGAGAGGTTTTTTTAGTAACGATCCCTTGTTCAGGAATGCCTAAAATCAGTTCGCGATCGCTGGCCTTGTAAAGTACTGCAAAGGTATCCTGCCAAGGTAATAAAGCAGGTGTTGGCACTTGAGCAATCAATCTAGCAGGAATCGATAGTAACTGTCCATTTAAGCCCATCAGTTCAGCAATCGCCCCACATAGCTGCAATGACAATTTAGGAGATCGAGCAAATTGACTATCGATGGCACGCTTGACTACATGGCGATAAAAAGGCATTTGCCAATACCTCGCTAACATTTGGAAGCAAGCAAGGGAAGCATCAACGGGACCACGACCATAAAAATGCGGATAATCAGTACCTTTGGGATTAGTTATCTCTCCAACCTTCGGTAATTCAGGAGCGTAGGGAATATCTAAAGCAGTTAGTACTGGCATTTCCTTCACGACTTCCACTTTGACTGCAAAATTATCTCGCAAACCGATTAAACGAACATTCCCCTCCTGCGAAACTTCAAGGAAGTCATTGTCATTTACAGACTCAATGCGACTACCCACGGCTGCGCCGAAATGATCACTACCACTAACTAGCCATACAAAATCGCGATCGAGTTTAGACAAAGGCATTTTACCTGCTGTCAAGGTCATCACCGATGCCCCTGGTAAGGCATCACGCGCTAGCTGTGCTAAATTAGCAGGAATCTGCGCCCGCCGAGCCATTTCTGCGGCAAGGAGATCGAATACTTCGATCAAGCCCACTTTGTTTGTAAAAGCAGCTTTAAACGCAGGATTACGATCGCAAAATTGCAAAAAATCTGATGCTTCTAATGCTAAACAGGTACTTTCTATAGAAGAAATTATCCTTTCACAAGGTACGTTACGAATTAGGCTCACCCAACCCATGACCGCCCTCGGTTTAAGAATCTCTAAAGTATCCGATGATGTTGCTTTGGGAACTTGTCCCAGTAACCTTGCTTGTCCCTCCATCAAAAATAGAACCTGCGCTGGCATCGTTTCTCGACGTAAAATCACCTGTCCCATGCCATAGCGTAAAGGCTGGACTCGTTCGCTTAATTCTTTTAAAGTCAGGCGATCAACCGCTTGTAACTCTGGCACAAGCGAGAGAAAGTCTTGAATGGAAGGTATTATAGATGTCATACAAACGTTTATGAAACGATTTTGATGTAATGCTGCTTTTTGAAAAAGGTAAATTTTTTACGGCTTAATCTTGCCATACTTTGACGTAAAGTGTTGATAGATAAATAGAATGCTAGCGATTGTTAATTTATACCATCACAAATGTTGCCATTTGTTGCGCCACATTTTCTTCTAACCATTTACTAAATCCTTCATCAATTAACCGTCGCTGCATTGCTTCATCAAGGATTGCTGGCAACAACTTCTCAAGCCTTACGACGACGATCAAATCACCGATTACAGCGGGAGGCTGCACCTGTCCCGCGTCACTGGAAATCAACATGGTTCCTAAATTAGGATGAATCGAACCAATCTCTACAGGCCCAATCAATCCTCCCGTTTGTGATTCTGGTCCTTGTGAGTATTCCCGTGCTAGTTCGTCGAAAGACTGCTCTCCTTCTTTGATCCGAAAGTACAATTCTTGAGCAATACAAGGATCTTTAGTGCAAATTAGTGAATAAATAACGCGATCTAGTTGTTTTTTGCGTTCCAAAAAAACGGAATTAACTTTACCTCCCCATGTTTCCTGTTTAAACTTTGTTAACTTTAACGATTTTTCGGCTCGTTTTTCTAAATCGATGCGGGTCATCCCTTGTTGTTTTAGCCAAATCCTCAACTTTTCATCTGCGTCAATTCCTAATTGTTGAAAAGCCTGTTGATGTGCATTTTTCTGATCTTCGGGGGTAAGCGATATATCAGATGTCACGCGATCGAGTGTCATTTCTCTGACCAGTTGAGGCAACATACCATAAGTGACCAATTTCTCAACCAATATTTCTGCTCGAAATTTACCTCCATTAATTTCTACTGCTTTCATATAGTATATAAGATTCTAGCTTCTTGTTTTCTTACATAATATTATCAGGCTGTATGGGGCAAGATTTTTATATAAACAAATGCCAAGCAGTCGCCCATCATCATAAATTAACGATCGCGCACGGCTTCACATCAAAAGTAGCTTGCCTTCAACTCAGTGATACTAGTCCCTTGCGAATACCAACGATCGCTGCTAGATAATCAATCCGTTCTAGAAGTTCTTGTTATGTTCCTATTATGTTCCTAGGGGCATTTTTCAGGTGTTTTGAGTGATTAAAAAAAGCCAAATAGATTTTCTATCTGTTCATTTGGAATGCTATCAAATTCTTGTAATAGTAATTATTTAAGGGTCATCGCACCTTAATTCAACCAACGATCGCCCCCCCTCAACCTCACAAATCGACGATTATTTGTAAAAATCAAATAGCTTTTTTTGAGAGAAACTATCTAACCTTAAATTTGACTGAATCTGTTGTATAAATTTTATCATTCCATCTATAAGTTACAACAGCATCAAGTTCTTTCCAGTCTGCAAAGCCATTAGAATTAGTTAGATGAAACCCTTGCTCTAGAATCTGTAATCCACCTAGATCAAAGGCACTTAATACCTTTGATATTAGAATTTTATGATTATTAGACTGACGGATCTCGATTTTGGTAAGATTAGCAGCGATGTTATCTAAGCTCAGATTTTCTACTTTAATCCTAATCACAACATGTCCAACTGGATGTCCTAATGAAGCCCCAGGAGGAGGGACAAGATCTTCATAAGCCTCGAGAAGAGTAAAGCTGAGTCGGAAGGGAAGTGTTTGAGGATTCTGAGTCATAGTTCTGAGTTGATAAGTAGAGATTTCATTCAATCGCGGTGCTAGCGGTAATGAGGTGACGGATTTGAGATTAGTCGATACCCATACCCAAAACAAATCAAGCATAAAATATACCATCAAACTTTTAATAATTTCGATGCTTACCAGACAAGACGAAAGCCTATTCAGAAAGTTTCGGTTCTGAATAGGCTTTTAGCTCATTAGGTTTACTCAGTCTTAGGGTTAAGCAATAGCAACGCCAAAGTTAAAGGCACTACGGAACTCATCTAAGCTCAAATCAATGAATCCATCGCTAGCATTACCACTAGCTGTTCGTCCATCTACGCCCCAAGGGTTACGTACTACCACACGCTGCTGATTACTAGAGTTGACATAAGCATTTGTCACCGAGTAAGCATGACCAGAAACGATGAACGCGGTATCAGCAGAGCCAACACGTCCCGTCTCTACAGCTCGTCCGCTACTAAGGGCAGTTTGCAGTTGAGTGAAAGTGACACTACTTGCATTGTAGTTGTTCACAGTCCTTCCTGTAATAAATGACAAAGGATTCACTAGATTGTCTCCATTACCAATACGGTTATAGCCGGGAGTACCTTCTCGCCCTTCCAGCCATTGAGCATATGCACGCTCAGCCAGAGGAACCCACAGTGCACGACTAGCGCTAGCACCAAACAGCTGCCCGTTATATGTTGCCAGTCGGTTATCAACAGTTACATACTGAGCACTGCCATTGGAGTAGAAACGGAAAGTATAAGACTGGATTCCTGACACAGAATCTACACCATTGCTCTCGATCATGCTATTAATCACAGAGCTAGATTGGTTCCCAGCGTCATTAGATTGCGCGCCGAAAGTTGAACCCAATGCTGCTAAGAAAGCGCAATCACCAAAACTACCTTGATTAATATCACCAATCCGAGCTTGTCCAGAACTGCCAAACAAGTTACCTTGTACTGCTGTGTGTGCGAAGGTGTAGTTATTAAAAACGGCAGTAGGGGCTACTGTTCCTAGGAACCAACGACCGACCAGACTAGACTCAAATTGACTAGCCGAAATATTGGCAGATGCACCATTAGCAACTTGTGTCGCTAGATATGTCACAGAATCAGTTAAAGCAAAGCGAGTGGAGTTAGCGACAATGGCACGTAAATCAGTAACCTCAGTTGCATCAACAACTCCTCCGTCTTCAGCATTGCGGAAGATAGAAAGAATATCATTACGACTCAAACTACCATCGGCAGCGAGAGAACGGGTTAAGCTGATAATTTCCGCATCACGGAGATTTTGGGTATACCAGTCGGTAGGTGCAGGTGCAGGTGTAGGTGCAGGTGTAGGTGCAGGTGCAGGTGTAGCTGTTAAAGCGAGGTTGTAGTTGGTATTGCCACTATACTGATAAACTCGCGCAAAGTAATTACCAGCAGCCAGAGTACGGTTAATTGTGTCGGCTGTTGTACCACCATTGATAGAACGTTGTAGCACCTCACCTGCATCAACAATCCCATTGTTATTCAGATCTTGAATTAGCTCTACATCCGCATCTGCACTTAATCCGTTGAGGGTCAGATTAAAGGTGCTTGGGGCATTGACTGAGAAGCGATAGAAGTCGTTGGTGTCTCCAGTACCTACCCAGTCACTGAAGCTCTGTGTACCACTTAATGTACCAATGTTACGTGCCGCACCAAGTGTGTTACCTGCACCATCAGCCATAGCTGTAGCTGTTAAAGCGAGGTTGTAGTTGGTATTGCCACTATACTGAGAGACTCGCGCAAAGTAATTGCCACTACCCAGAATACGGTTAATTGTGTCGGCTGTTGTACCACTATTGTTAGAAAGTTGTAGCACCTCACCTGCATCAACAATCCCATTGTTATTCAGATCTTGAATTAGCTCTACATTCGCATCTGCACTTAACCCGTTGAGGGTCAGATTAAAGGTGCTTGGGGCATTGACTGAGAAGCGATAGAAGTCGTTGGTGTCTCCAGTACCTACCCAGTCACTGAATCTTTGTGTACCACTTAATGTAGCAATGTTACGCGTCGCACCAAGTGTGTTACCTGCATAATCTACAGCCGCCGCACTGACGGTGTAGGTTCCTCTATCAGTTGTCGAGGAAGCACGTGCGCCTAGGTAATAAGTACCCGTATAGCCAGCAGTGTATGTGATTAGAGAGTTGCGATTGCCGCCACTGTTATCATTGGAGGCTATTGCCACACTAGAACTATTAAACAGGGTTAGGAAAGGATCTCCGAGAGTTGTAAGGTTTTGACGAAACTCATAGGTTGTACCTGCGACTAGGTTGACACGGAACCAGTCTGTATCTCCTCCAAAGTTAATTGTTCCTGATATAGCTCCACCAATGTTGACAACCCCTGTTGTTGTTGCATTCCCCGCATAGTCAATATTTAGTTCCGCAGAGGTTCTCTGACCATTAATAGTGATAAACCCAGTATCATCTTCGCTTCTGATGCGAGCTAACTCAGAAGCACTGAGAGACTGACCAAAGATCAAATTGCTTGCAAGCTCGCCTTCATCACCCCTAGTATCTGCTCCTACGAGATCATCTAACCAATGAAAAGTCTCTTCGACTAGAACACCTGCTGCACCCAAAAACGAATTAGATGGCGCAGCATTGGCTCGAAATAGTACATCAGAAAGGTAGACTGTCCGATTTAAACTGACATAGGCTCCAAGAGCCTCATTTGCATTAGCTGCCGAAAGTATTTGGACAGACGGCAATTGACTAAAATCACCTACCGACCATTGCGATCGCACTGCTCGCAGTTCAGACGTATTTGCTTTATCTCCAAAAACCTGTGCGAACAGGTCAGGGTTACTTGCCGATTGCTGAAGCCTTTCCCTAACTAAACCTAAGACATCTGGAAGCTGATTTGTCCCAAAAATTGAAGCATCCGCTCCACTGCTCACCCCAAAGGTCGCTCCTGAATTCTGACTACCAAACATAGTGTATATTTCCTGTTAGCTTAGATCGCGTAACCCCGACTCTCCTATGGCGATACTATAGACAATATCCTCAGTCAGCGTCTGTGATTTGAATCACAGGCGTTGACAACCCCGAACCTGTTAAGCTGACGAGATAGAGAGTAACCCCATTGCACAAAAAACTTCGTAATTGTTGTGCAAACTTGCTTAGCCTTCCAAAAAACTTTTCCAACGGCTTCTTAAACTAGAACAAAAAAATGAATCACCCCGCGGTAAGCGGACGAGGCATCAAATTCTTTTTGATTAGAATATACTCGCACCGCAGAGCGCTGGGGTATTTACCCTGTTAGTTAAATAAAAAGTGGGACAACGCCCCACTTTTTACTCTCATGGGACAACCAAAACAGGACAAGGTGACAGATTAATCACCTTTTGGCTGACGCTGTGACTATCAGGATGTTCTTCAGTCAGACTAACTCCCCGCGAACCCATGACAATTAAATCAGCATTAATTTCATCGGCAAAATCGCAAATTACAAAAGCAGCTTTGCCCTCAGCAATTTTAGTTTTGATGGAAATACCTACCTTGCTGAAGTAAGTTCTTATTTCTTCGACTAAATCTTGGGACGCAGCGCGATCGCTTGCATCAGGCTCAGTAACCGATAGTACATATAGTTCTGTCTGATACTTTTGCACAATATCGATCACAATGGCTACAGCTTGGCGGGTTTCTTGACTTCTGTTTAAAGGAAACAAAACAGTTTTAAACATAAATTCCTACCTAACACTGCAATTCGGGCAACAAGTTTGGGATTTGAGAAATTTTTATTCTCTTTCTTTCATCTTAATGACTAAGAGACTGCAAAGATTTAAATTTCTTAATTTTTAACATGGATCTAAGAAAGAGTTACAGCGATAAGCGCTGTAACTCTTTCTTAGATCCATGAAAACCGCTATAGCGGTTTTCATATGCCTACTGTACAAAAAACACGAACAATGTAGAGATAATTCATAAATCGACCTTACATTTTTTGTGTCAAACTCAATTACAAAACGCTATACAGCCAGAAAATTTATGACTCAAGAATCAAACTTAAAGCCTGCAAATCCCGAAATTTCCGTTACATCTGTCACAGAAGAACCAACTCCAGAAAAGATTACCCTATGGGGAGAGATTGTTAAAGGGTGGTACTGGGTGATTTTTATTTTAAAAATGATGGGGAGCTTTGGTGGCATCCGTCAATTATTAAGTTCTATAAAGCGGACAGCAATTATGTTAATTAAGCGTTTGCTAATTCAGATTCAAACTGAAAAACGTTAGTAATACTTAAAAAAGTAGATCGCGGCGCTTTGAGTGTCTATTTACTTTCTCGCCTGTAAACACCAGACTTTACTATATCAGTGCTAACATTGCGAGATATATAAAGAGAAAAAAGTCAAAACGGAAGAAGATTATAGATGGATGCCGTAACAAAAATTATCCCTTTTTATGGCAGGGAAATTAAATTAAGAATTGGTACGTTTGCGCCTCAAGCTGGCGGCTCAGTATTAGTGCAGTGTGGTGAAACCGCAATTTTAGTGACAGCGACCAGAGGTCCTGCTCGTGATGGTGTAGATTTTGTACCCCTACTTGTTGATTACGAAGAGCGTTTATATGCCGCAGGTAGGATTCCTGGAGGCTTTCTACGTCGTGAAGGTAGACCTCCCGAAAAAGCAACCCTGATTTGCCGTTTAATTGATCGCCCGATGCGTCCTTTGTTCCCCAATTGGCTACGCGATGATGTGCAGATCGTAGCAACCACAATGGCGATCGACGATAAAGTGCCACCGGATGTTTTAGCGGTAACAGGTGCATCGATCGCCGCTCAAATTGCAGGATTGCCCTTTAGTGGACCAATGGCAGGTGTGCGGGTTGGTCTAGTTGGTGATGAATTTATCATTAACCCCACCTATGCTGAAGTAGAGGCAGGAGATCTCGATCTCGTTGTCGCTGGTACTGCCGAAGGGATCATCATGGTAGAGGCTGGTGCGAACCAGTTGCCAGAAGCAGACATGATTGAAGCGATCGACTTTGGTTACGAAGCCGTCCTAGAACTGATCAAAGCGCAACTTGATTTGATCCAAGAGCTAGGGATTGCACCGCCAGATCTTACCGCTCCTGAAACTGATCCAACTCTGGAAAACTTCATTGCCGATACGGTCAAAGACAAAGTTGCACAAGTAGTCGCAAGTTGTGAAAAGGATCGCAATATTCGCGATGCTAACCTTGATGCGATCAAAGCTGAACTTTTAGAAGCGATCGCGGCCTTACCCGATGAAGATCCGATCAAGTTGTCTGCCGACAAAAAAGTGGTTAGTGCGACCTACAAGGAACTTACCAAAAAGCTGATGCGATCACAGGTGATCGATCAGAGTGTGCGAATTGACGGACGTAAACTCGATGAAGTACGCCCCATCTGGACTGAGGTAGGAGTATTGCCTCGCGTTCATGGCAGTGGTTTATTTAATCGTGGGCTCACCCAAGTACTATCGATAGCCACCCTTGGAACGCCCGGAGACGCGCAGGAACTGGACGATCTGCATCCCGATGCTAAGAAGCGCTACATGCATCATTACAACTTCCCCCCCTACTCTGTGGGTGAAGCTAGACCTATGCGATCGCCTGGTCGTCGTGAAATTGGTCACGGAGCCTTAGCCGAACGCGCCCTCGAACCCGTATTACCACCTAAATCTGAATTTCCCTATATCCTCCGTGTAGTATCGGAAGTCTTGTCCTCTAACGGCTCGACTTCAATGGGTTCTGTTTGTGGCTCGACCCTTGCTTTGATGGATGCAGGTGTGCCGATCTCCAAACCTGTAAGCGGTGTGGCGATGGGATTGATCAAAGAAGGTGACGAAGTTCGCATTCTCACTGACATTCAAGGCATCGAAGATTTTCTTGGTGACATGGACTTTAAGGTGGCTGGTACTGACACTGGTATCACAGCATTACAAATGGACATGAAGATTACCAGTATCTCCATGAATACAGTGCGTGAGGCGATCACCCAAGCCAAAACTGGTCGCGCCCATATTATGTCAAAGATGCTGGAAATTCTTCCTGAGCCAAGAACTCAGCTATCGCCCTATGCACCACGCTTACTGACAATTCGCATCGATCCAGAACAAATCGGCATGATCATTGGTCCTGGTGGTAAAAACATCAAGGGCATCACTGAGGAGACTGGAGCCAAGATCGATATCGAAGATGACGGTACTGTCATGATTTCTTCGATGAGTGGCGAAGGTGCACTCAAGGCGAAACGCATCATCGAAAACATGACTCGTCGAGTGGGTTCAGGTGATGTTTATCTGGGCAAAGTCACAAGGATTATTCCCATTGGTGCATTTGTCGAGTTTCTCCCTGGCAAGGAAGGGATGGTACATATTTCCCAATTGGCGGAAGGTCGTGTGGGCAAAGTCGAAGATGAAGTTGCCGTTGGTGATGAAGTCGTGATTAAAATCCGTGAAGTTGACAATCGCGGACGCTTTAACCTCACTCGTTTAGGTATTCATCCTGATGAAGCTGCCGCCGCAAGGGCAGCAGCAGCATCGGCTGAATAAATAAATAAAAAAGAGAGGTTGAGCAAAGCTCAACCTCTCTTTTTTAATAACAATGCAAGAGTTAGCCAAGAAAAATCAAAGCCCACATTTTGGATTTGGACTTGTCCTAGGGCAAGCGGCGACAGCTACAATAAGCACCCATTTTTAGATTGCTGCTTTTATGATATCGATCGAAAAGAATCATGATTTAAACTTTGTAAAGTTTAGTACAATAATCAGATCCCCCTTGGTAAGTATTTATTCTCATCGCCATGACATTAGACCAATTTCCTTGGCTTACCGCGATCGTCCTGCTCCCACTCATAGCTTCCTTACTCATCCCCATATTGCCAGACAAAGACGGCAAAACTGTGCGTTGGTATGCATTAGGTGTAGGCATCGCTGACTTTATTTTGATGTGCTACGCCTTCTGGAAAAACTATGACTCAAGTAATGCGACTTTTCAGCTCGCGGAAAAGTACACATGGATACCTCAGCTAGGACTTAGCTGGGCAGTTTCGGTCGATGGTATTTCTGCCCCTCTAGTAATATTGGCTGGTCTTGTCACTACGCTGTCGATATTCGCGGCATGGCAAGTAAATGTCAAACCACGACTATTTTATTTCCTGATGTTGGTGCTTTATGCTGCCCAAATCGGGGTCTTTGTCTCCCAGGATCTATTGATGTTTTTCATCATGTGGGAAATAGAACTAATTCCTGTATATCTGCTCGTTTCCATCTGGGGAGGTCAAAAACGTCAGTATGCAGCGACTAAATTTTTGCTCTATACCGCCGCAGCTTCCATTTTTATTTTGGTTGCGGGTTTAGCAATGGCTCTCTATGGCAATAACCTCACCTTTGACATGGCAGAATTAGCACTCAAGGATTTTCCTCTGGCGCTTGAACTCCCACTTTATGCAGGCTTATTAATTGCCTTTGGTGTCAAATTAGCAATTTTCCCCCTCCATACTTGGTTGCCCGATGCTCATGGCGAAGCTTCTTCGCCTGTATCGATGATATTAGCTGGTGTATTACTGAAAATGGGTGGTTATGGTTTAATTCGCTTAAATATGGGATTACTTGATCATGCTCATATCTATTTTGCACCAGTATTAGCCATGTTAGGTGTAGTTAATATTGTCTATGGTGCAGTAAATTCCTTTGCACAGACAAATATGAAGCGTCGTCTTGCATTTTCGTCGGTTTCGCATATGGGCTTTGTGCTAATTGGTATTGCTTCATTCACTGATGTGGGAATCAGTGGAGCAATGCTACAAATGTTGTCTCATGGTTTGATCGCTTCAGTTTTGTTCTTCCTTGCGGGTGTCACCTATGATCGCACCCACACTATGTTATTGAATGAGATGGGCTATATCGGTAGGGTCATGCCTAAGGTATTCGCCCTATTTACGGTTGGCGCATTAGCATCCCTCGCTTTACCAGGAATGAGTGGCTTTGCTAGTGAAATTTCCATATTTGTGGGTATGACCTCTAGTGATGTATATAGCTCAACATTTCGCACAGTGACTGTATTCCTTGCCGCAGTTGGGGTGATTCTCACGCCGATTTATCTGCTCTCAATGTTAAGGCAGATTTTCTACGCTTGTGAGGGTAATCCATCCTGCGATATTTCTGATATCAGCCTAAAAGCTCAGGGCAATCAAGAAGTGGTTTGTTTTGGTACAAATTGTCTACTCCCTAGCGAAGCTGATTTTAGCGACGCGAGTCCTCGCGAAGTATTTATTGCTGCTTGCTTTCTAGTACCAATTATTGCGATTGGTGCTTATCCTAAGTTCGCAACAAATCTTTACGATGCAACGACTGTAGCAATTAATTCACAAATGCTTGTTGCCCGTGAACAGATTGCCTTTACAAACAATGATCAAATCTTTGCCGAACAATCTTCTTTCCCTACTCTATCTAAAGTTAATTCTAGAGAAATTATTGCTAACAAATAATCTTTCTACTTTTATCACAATGTAAGTTTTGCTTAAAAATATAAGTGGCGGCGCTTCGCGCCACCACTTATATTTTGGGTTTTGATAAGCGTCAAAAATACAAGAAGAAAGCGATTCGCAACCCGAAATCAGACAGGCTTCGGCTTCGCTCAGCCATCATTCCATGCTGGCTGAACGAAGCCGAAGCCACAAATGGCTTAGGATTACTAGACTCTTTTTTCTTGCTTAACTACGTCCAGAAGCCATATTCTCGAACTTGGTTAAGCGAGGCTCAAACAATAATTTCACTGTACCAACGGGTCCATTACGGTGCTTTGCAATAATGATTTCCGCAACACCGCGATCGGGAGTTTCAGGGTTGTAATATTCATCACGATATAAGTTAATCACCAAATCCGCATCCTGCTCAATCGAGCCAGATTCTCTCAAGTCGGAAAGCATCGGACGCTTATTGGTTCTTGCTTCTACGCCACGACTTAACTGAGATAGAGCAATTACTGGTACATTCAATTCACGGGCTAAAGCTTTTAGCGATCGCGTAATTCTGGAAATCTCCTGTACGCGATTATCGGAACCCGATCCTTCCATTAGCTGCAAATAGTCAATCAAAATTAGACCGAGTACTCCACCTTTTTCTGATTGCAAACGTCTTGCCTTAGAGCGTAATTCGGTAATGGGAGGGTTAGGGGTATCATCAATAAATAGTGGAAGTTCGGAAAGTCCACTAATTGCCATCGCCACAGTTCCCCATTCATTTTCGCTAATTTGTCCAGTGCGGAGACGATTGCTATCAATACCCATGTCACTAGAGCGAGCTTTGGACTGACTCGCTAAAAGACGGTAAACCAATTGTTCCTTAGACATTTCTAAACTAAAGATTGCCACAGGTAATCGGTGAATTTCTGCCATTTTACGGGCTATTTCGAGACCGAACGCGGTTTTTCCCATTGACGGACGACCTGCGAGGATAATCAGATCCGATCGCTGCAAGCCATTAGTCATTGCATCAAAATCGTAAAAACCTGTAATTAAACCTGTAGCGGTGGAATTACCTGTACCGAGAGAGTTAAAACGATTTTCTAATTCATAAAAAGTTTTGGTGAGAATATCCGCCGCAGGGGTAAGTCCCTGTTGGGTTCGGGATTGCGTCACTGCAAAAATTTTCTGCTCAGATTGATCAAGCAGTTGGGGTAGTTCAATTTCGTTACTATAACTAATTTCGACTACGCCCCGTGCTGCTTCTGCTAATTTGCGCCTTGCATACTTATCCGCAACCAGTTGGGCATAAAAATCAATATTGACAGCGCTGACAGTACGATCGCAAAGTTGAGCAATTTTAGATTGACCACCAATTTTTTCGAGCATGTCGCGATCGCTGAGCCATGTGGTCAAGCTCATCATGTCCGTAGGATTAGATTGGTTATGCAGCATCAAGCAAGCCCGAAAAATTTCTTGATGAGCAGCCACATAGAACATTTCAGGACGCAAAGTATCCAAAACTCGCGAAACTGCCTCTGGATCGATCAAGATCCCGCCTAAGACTGCCTCCTCTGCTTCAATATTCTGTGGGGGCAAGCGATCGCTGATTGATTCAAATTCTTTGCTCATACTAACTGCGGACTAGGAAAACCAGAAAATTTAGAGACTAGTTTCGAGTGCATCCATAATTCTATAGCTATAGCCACATAAAACCCAAAATAGAGTTGGTAACGCTTTGTACAGATAATTTGGGATTGCTATATAGTGCAGGTAGTCTTGAGTAATTTGTATGGGATTTGAGGAAGCTTTTGTTGTTGTTATAGCGGGTTGCGTGGTGAGCTATTACCAGCGATCGCAACAGAGATCAGTGCGTCGAACACAAACAACACAAACAATATTTCTATGGGTATTGGCAGTTGCTTTACCCAGTTTCGCGATCGCATGGACAATTTTTAATCAAACTGCCTTACCCTTAACTTTTGCAGTGACTAGCTTTTTGTTGGGGACTTGGATTTATAGTTCGCCAAGGACTAGCCGTGAAATCATCCATCTTCCGCCTAATGAAGAAAAACAACTTAAGGGCTGCTTCTCCCCGAACATTTATCACCTCAAAGATTTAGAATACCGACCACAAGAAATTTACTGTCGCGGTAGCCTACGATCGCAAAACTATAAATACGCCTACGACAGCATCAATCAAAATATCCAAAAAATATTTGCAGATCGCTTTATTTGCTATTTACGAGAAACCCCCATCGAAAATCTAGGTAGAAACTTTGGGGGATCATCAGATGATCAGGATAATCAGCAAACACCTAACTATTGTTTTTATTTGCTCCCTGCACAAACCACTACTCAAAATGATCAGCTTGAGAAATCTAGATCTAGCGATCATTTCCGTCAGGATTGGTCAGTGACTAGTATTAGCATTATTTTCACAGCATTCACAGTGCTAGCAGTTGGCGCAAAAGTTTATCGCCTTGAAGATTTAACCCTTAACAATTTACAAACAGGCATTCCTTACTTGATTGGTATCGTCAGCATATTTACAGCAAGAGCGATCGCCCAATATCTCCTTGCAAAAAAACATAAGCTGCGACTCAATCCCCCCATTCTATTACCCTGCTTTGGTGGATTTGGTTTACTTGGAAATCTTCATCTCAATCCTCAAATATCCTCAAACCCTAACAATCAGCGCCGCATCCTATTTGACCTAGCGGTAATTCCTACTAGTGCCGGTTTGGTCATTTCCATGATTTTATTAGTTTTGGGAAATTGGCTATTAATTCCCACAGAGAATACGAATTCTGCGATCTCAACCTCTCTCTTAATGCCCAATCTCCATAGCTTTGATTTTAAAAGCTCAATTTTTGTAACTCTATTGCAAGCTATTTTTTCCGTAGGTAAATCTACGGTCACTTCAACGAATGCTCCTGAGATCATGCAAGAGCTTTCGCCACTCACTCTAGCAGGCTGGGCTGGATTAGCCCTCAGTGCTTTACAAATACTACCTTTGGGACTCCTCGATGGCGGAAACTTAGTGATCGCCATGTTTGGATATCGTCAAGCCATCCAAATAGCTCGCATTACCAGAATTGTATTACTAGCGATCGCCTTACTTGCTCAGCCTTGGTTGACAATTTACAGCTTATTACTATTTTTGCTGCCTGCCCCACAGCCCTTAATTGTCAACGAAGGTATAGAAATTGACAGAACCCAAGATTTACTAGGAATAGGGCTAATGGCGATCGCCTTGCTAATTATGCTTCCAATGCCCAAAACCTTTTAAAGAAGGCATAAGTTGTGTTGCGGCTTTGCC
>CALRWX020000002.1:0-91647 GCA_943371975.1 Pseudanabaena sp. UWO311
GGTGCGGGGCTTTGCCCCGCACCGCTATTTCTAAAAAAGACCCCGTAAGGGGTCTTTTTTTTTAAACTTGCCAGTTAACCCAATCTTGAGGTTTTAGGAAAGTTGAGTGAAGTTCAGCTTCAGGGGTATTAGGTTCAGGACGATAGTCATAGTCCCAACGTACTAGCGGAGGTAATGACATTAAGATTGACTCAGTACGTCCGTTAGTTTGCAGACCAAAAATCGTACCGCGATCATAGACGAGGTTAAATTCTACATAACGTCCGCGACGATATAGTTGCCATTGCTTTTCGCGATCGCCAAATTCTGTATTGCGGCGACGATTTGCGATCGGCGTATAGGAAGGCAAAAATGAATTGCCAGCGTCTTGTACAAAAGCAAAAATCTCTTCCCAGGTACGAGGCACATCGCCAATTTCGTCACTTAATACCTGAGCGCTGGTAGAATCACTACTATTTTTGTAAAGCCCTTCTTTCCCATTTTGGTAATCAAAGAAAATACCGCCGACCCCACGGGTTTCACCGCGATGCTTTAGAAAAAAGTAATCATCACACCATTGTTTAAATACAGGGTAGTAATGAGGATTATGGCGATCGCAAGCGTCCTTAAGAGTGCTGTGCAAATGCTTGGCATCTTCAGCAAAGCCATAGTAAGGAGTGAGGTCAAGTCCACCGCCAAACCACCAAATTGAACCCGCTTCAAAATAGCGGTAGTTGAGGTGAACTGTTGGGGCATAAGGATTCTTAGGATGCAGCACCATCGAAGTACCCGTTGCATAGAATGTTTCGCCTGCAACTTCTGGGTGATGACGCAAAATGCTTGGAGGCAACTGCGAGCCAAAAACTTCAGAAAAATTTACGCCGCCCTTATCCAAGTAGTCACCATCAGTAATTACGCGTGATCGCCCGCCACCGCCTTCAGGTCTTTCCCACTGATCTTGTTTAAACTTTGCTTTGCCATCTAGTTCTTCTAAGCCTTGGCAAATGCTGTCTTGGAGGCTCTGCATGAACTGTTTCACGCGAGTTTTAGAATCAGTAGGAACTTTTGGTAAAACCTTACTAGGAGCAATAGGAGCGATAGTCATAATCGTTTCGTAATTTAGGGTTTCAAAGGTTGGACTTAGAAGTTTTTATAAGGGTTTTTGGTTTTCTAAGAGGACTACTTAGATATGTAGCTTACTTAAAACCTATTAAGATTTGCAATATCACTTTTAAATACTTTACCTTCAGTCAGCAAACCTAGGTGAAATGTAAAGCATTGTGTAGAAATTTCTTGAAATTACCAACTTACTTATCTAGCTATAAGCTTCGGCTCCGCTCAGCTAACAACAACAAGTGGCAGCGCTTTACGCCGCCACTTGTTGTTGTTAGCCGCCACTTATTAAGATATAAGGACTAACCAGAATTTAAATCATGCTGGATCTACTCGAACAGTTTCTAACGTTACAAACCCCTCGTCTTATTCTTCGCAAATTGGTAATTACGGATGCCGAAGATATCTTTGCCTATGCGAGCGATCCGCAAGTAACCAGTTATGTTTTGTGGGAACCCCATCAGTCTATTGATGATACTTTCGACTATATAAATAATTTCGCTTTTGAACTCTATCGGTCTGGTGATGGCATAAATTGGGGGCTTGTCGAAAAAGAGAGTAACAAATTAATTGGAACTTGCAGTTTACATACCACCCCTGTTCATAAACGGGCTGAGTTGGGCTATGTCCTAGCAAGAGACTATTGGGGAAGGGGATTGATGACTGAAGCAGCTAAAGCAGCGATCACTTTCGGCTTTCATGTGATGCAATTGCAAAGAATTCAGGGATATTGTGATGTTGAGAATGTCGGTTCAGCAAAAGTATTAGAAAAGTCGGGAATGCAGTTTGAAGGAATTCTGCGTAATTATTTGTTTACAAAGGAAAGAACTTGGGATGTGAAGATGTATGCAATTACGCGATCGCTTGATTTTCTTCCCTAAACAAAATAGATATAGCGGTTTTCATTTTGCCTACGGCAAAATGAAAACCCAAAACCTTTACTGGGATTAATTTTTTGTTTTCAAATGAGTATGCAATCATTTGAAAACTGCTATAACGCAACAGAGATTGAGTCGCCCGCATAGCGGGCGACTCAATCTAAATAACTTTAGGGGCAGCAATTAACAATATCTTTTCCATTAGGAATGGAAAGAGTCGATGACACCAGACCGCGAGATGACTCTGCCAACCAACAAGGATTTCGGGTGTTTCACTCTCTAGTCCAGAGATGAGTGCCTTCGCAACTTGTTTTGGAGTCATCAGCGAGACCCAACGAAACCATTCTAAATCCTGTGCCATATCCGTATCTGTAAGAGATGGAAGTAATGCTGACACCTTGATGTTGTAAGCCGCTAATTCACCACGCAGAGCCTGAGTAAAGCCCACGATCGCAAATTTAGTCGCGGAATAGGTAGCCATCGTTGGTGCGGCAACTTTACCCATGAGGCTAGATACATTGACGATATTGCCACGGCGCTGCACCGCCATCCGTCGCGCCACCATTCTGGTAATCGCGTACATACCAAGTAAATTGACTTCGATTTCCGATTGCACATCTTGAAAGCGCGATCGCAAAAATGAGGATTGATGCGCCACACCCGCACAGTTAATCAAGATATCAATGGGTCCAAAATCTCGCCATACTTGAGCGATCGCTATGTTCACTTCGATTGTTTGCAATAGGTCTAAAGGTAGACTTACTGCTTCTATTCCCAAACCTTCTATTTCTGAAGCTAGAGAACTTAAACGATCATGATCACGGGCGACTAGAATCAAGCATTTTGCACCTTGGTGTGCTAGTTCTAAGGCGATCGCTCGACCAATACCCCTCGAAGCTCCTGTAATCAGAGCAGTCTTTGCACGTACATTCATAAAACCTCCAGTGTTGAGGTCTCACTATTTTTTACTGTTTGGAGTTGATATGAATTCTCTAACCTATGCCGCTAGTACGAACTCATCCAACGTAAATTTTGTGAGACTAAAAGTTAATCCTGTTGTCAATTCCATTGCTAGCAGCCGATAACTAAACTTTGTATAGGTTTTGGTTTTTAAAAGTTTGTTTAGTCATAGCACTAACAATACAATCCTAACAACTCGCGATGAAGCCATTCATTCAGTTTTGCGAGTTCGTACCTAGTTCTGTCATGACATTACCTCCATTAGTAATCATGATCTGGATAGTAGCGAAAAGGAAATTTATAGCAACTTTTAACATGGAGCTAACACTACATGTATTTTGCAATTATGTAAAGTATTGTTAAATACAGTTACGATATGCTCAAGTCATACAGATTAAAAAATAATACTAAAGAATTATTCCTAAAGAGATATAGCGATCACGGGGATCATAATGTGGCTCAATGATTCACATAAATGATCGTTTTAAGAAAGTTTGATATTTAAGGAGGCGCGAATTTCAACGAGGGGCTTTTTCCATAGCAGCTTCCAATCTATTCCAAATAGGAGTTTGGCATGTTCTGCTAAGTGCCATCTTTCAGAAATTGCATCCATTTATTCCGTAGAGTGATCAATATCATACACAACAGTATTTAAAAGATTTTTAGCAATTAAGAAACCATTTAAGAATTGCATAGATTCCCCCTAGCCCGCCTTAAAAAGGCTACCCTGTAAACACAAATCTCAACCCCCCCTTTAATTCGCCCTTGCAAAGGGGGAGAAATAGAAATCTTGTTCCCTCCCCTTAGCAAGAGGAGGGTTAGGGGGTAATTGATGAGATTTGCAAAATTTCTGTAGTTGTGCGTACACTGTAGCTTAAAAAGGGGGGAGAATTAAATTCTCCCCCCTTTTTAAGGAGGATTGAGGGGGATCTCTTAGAGCTTTTGACACCAGCAAGTAATTCTTAAATGGTTTCTAAAGCTAACCAAAAACGAAGGATCGTAAGTTAAGTAACATACATGTGGCGAGTTTAGCCGATAATTTGATCATGTACCGTCACGTTATCAGCAAGATCCGCCTCTAAAAAATGAGATAGGTACTTACTTCGTATCAGCAGTAGTTAGTTCGGCAATCGGTGCGATCGCTTTTAACCTCAACTTAGGGTGATCGGCTTCCACTTGATTTAAGTTCCATTGGTTCTTAAAGAGCAGTACAGGACGATTCAAACTATCTTTGACCACCATTGTGTTAAATAGCCTACCCACTGCTTCGAGGGCATCCCAGCCATCCTCAACCCATCGCGCTACGGAATAGGGCATCGATTCGAGAATGGTTTCGACGCTGTATTCGCTTTGAAGTCGGTACTGAGCGACCTCAAATTGTAATTGTCCAACTGCCGCCAAAATCGGATCGCGCTTCGATTCATCAACGGAATACATAATTTGAATTGCGCCCTCCTCTTGTAGTTCCGAAATCCCTTTACGGAATTGCTTGAACTTAGAAGGATTAGGATTACGAAGCGTACTGAATAGCTCTGGTGAGAAACAGGGAATTCCCGCATACTGACGCTTTTTACCGAAATAAATTGTGTCACCGATCGCAAACATTCCCGGATTATTCAAGCCAATTACATCGCCTGCGTAAGCAACATCGATCGCCTCACGATCTTGACCAAATAATTTTTGGGCATGGGACAGCCGAATGCTTTTACCACTGCGTAAATGAGTCACGCTCATATCCTTTTCGAACTTGCCAGAGCAAACCCGCACAAAGGCAATGCGATCGCGATGGCGTGGGTCCATATTCGCTTGCAGTTTAAATACAAACGCCGAAAAATCTTCATCAGTGGGAGATACTTCGCCACTTGAACTATCGTGAACAGTGGGAGTGATGCCAAATTCTAGAAAAGATTTTAAAAATAATTCCACACCAAAATTAGTCATGGCACTACCAAAGAAAATCGGCGTTAGCTTACCACGATGCAAATCCTGTGTATTCCATTCTGCACCAAGGGATTCGAGGACTTCTAAATCCTCAAGCAGTTGATTATAGAGATTTGTACCGATGAATTTAATTGCTTGAGGATCATCAAAGGGATAAATATCAACAGTTGCCTCACGTTGTCCATGAGCGCTCCGTTGAAATAAATGCACCGTCTTTGTGGCGCGATCGTACACACCTTTGAACTGATCGCCCGTACCGATCGCCCAATTCATCACAAAGGGAGTGATCCCCAACTCTTTTTCGATTTCATCTAATAGTTCCAATGGCTCACGGGTGGGGCGATCCATTTTGTTGATGAACGTAAAAATTGGCAGCGATCGCATCCGACAAACTTCAAATAATTTGCGAGTTTGTGGCTCTAAGCCCTTTGCCCCATCAACTAGCATCACGGCATTGTCTGCCGCCGCAAGGGTACGATAGGTATCTTCACTAAAATCTTTATGTCCGGGCGTATCGAGCAAATTAATGCAGTAGCCCATATAGTCAAATTGCAGCACTGTCGAAGTAATCGAGATCCCGCGTTGTTTTTCTAATTCCATCCAGTCCGACGTGGCATGACGCTGAGCCGCCCTAGCTTTGACCGCCCCCGCAAGGTGGATCGCACCTCCGTACAGCAATAGTTTTTCAGTAAGGGTAGTTTTCCCCGCATCGGGGTGGGAAATAATTGCAAAGGTGCGCCGCCTTTCGACTTCGCGTTCTAACTCTTGCCACAGTTGACTCATGGAAATTTTAACGAACTAATTTTAGCTGGATCGAGATTTCGCGATACTGCATCTATTATGCTTACTTTTTAGCGCAAATTAACCTAATTCCACAAACTAGAGAGCATAATGCAAGAAAATTTTCAGGAAACCTTTGAACTAACAGGGGAGTATATTACTCTGAGCAATTTATTAAAGGTTTGTGGGGTTGCTGATACTGGTGGCGTTGCCAAATTAATGATCATTGAAGGAGATGTGGAAGTAGACGGACAGATCGAACTACGCAAAGGCTGCAAAATCCGTGCTGGGCAAACCGTAAGCGGTTATGGCTTCATAATCGAAGTGGTGGCTTCTGAAGCTGATGATAAATGGGCTTAAGCTACTAGCTCGAGATGTGAGCAATTGTGCGAATTGACCACTATTAGCAATCGCGTTATCATAATCTAAAATTGCAAATTTCTGTATAGCAATCCTAAAGCATTTATGGAAAAAATTGGGCTTCGACTTCGCTCAGCCAGCATATTCCGAAGGCTAAGCGAAGTCGAAGCATTTCGCTTAAACACCAAATTTTAAAAGTGTTGCTTTATATCACTTTTAAAATTTAGTATTTAGACTTTAAATTAGCATTTTTAAAAATGCAACTAAATGATTACTGCTATAGCGATTTTAGTGATTTTAGATAATTGCTGCATCTGTCTGGATAAGATATAACTTACATAGCAATATAAACTACTAAATTAATTACAAATTCATAGCTCTTGAATATTCTTAGTAATACTTTTAGCGATTCAATTTTGCTCACATTATTCACTTGGGCAATAGGCATAACTATTAGCTTAGTTGGATTAATACTAATACGCTCAGTAATTCTGAAATTACAGAATCTCAAACAATCTAATTATCAGTTAGAGTCATTAGTCCGACAAAAAAGCAACGAATTAGAAGCGTCAAAATCTTCACTACAAAGGACTAGTTTTCTTTTAGATCGGCGAGATAAGCAGTTAAGAAAACAACAAAATATTTTATTTGACTTAACTAAAGACAAAGCAATTAATCAAGGCGATTTTATTGTCGCTGTGCAAAATATTACAAGAACGGGTAGCTATGCTCTGGGTGTTGAGCGCGTTAGTATTTGGTTGTTTAATAAAGATAGAACGATCTTGCATTGCCTTGATCTGTATCAGCAAAGTTTAAATTTACACACTGAATCCGATGTTTTAACCGCCGACGCATATCCTAGTTTTTTTGAAGCAATTTTAAAAGAGCGCACGATCGCCGCAGAGGATATCCAAGAAGATGAAGTTTTTACAGAATTATTTTCATCATATTGTCAACCGTTTGGAATTGTTTCAACTTTAATATCAAGATTTGAGGTGGGTGGAGAAATTGTCGGGATACTTTCCCTAGAGCATACTGAGATAGAACATTTATGGATAGAGGAGGAAATAAGCTTTGCCAATTCCTTGTCAGACTTACTTGCACTAGGCATGGAAGCACAAGAACGCCGAAAGGCTGAAGAGAGTTTGCGAGTTGAGCAGAAAAAATCAGAACGACTCCTACTGAATGTTTTACCTCAAGAAATTGCTGAACGTTTGAAGTCCCTACAATCTAAGACTAAGGTTCATTTACAATCTACTGGCACGATTGTGGCTGATTCCTTTGATGAAGTTACAGTTTTATTTGCCGATATTGTAGATTTTACGGAATATGCAGCTTCTATTACCGCCAGCGAATTGGTGAATGTGCTGAATGATATTTTTTCGGAATTTGATTATTTTGTAGAGCAGTACGATCTGGAGAAAATTAAAACCATTGGTGATTCTTATATGGTGGTTGGTGGGCTTCCACTACCTAGCACTAATCATGCTGAGGCGATCGCGGAAATGGCTTTGCAGATGCAAGAATCAATTAAGAAATTTAAGCGTACTGACGATAGTCCATTTTCCCTTCGGATCGGAATTCATACAGGACAAGTGATCGCAGGTGTAATTGGAATAAAGAAATTTATTTATGATCTGTGGGGCGATACGGTAAATGTTGCCAGTCGCATGGAGTCGCAAGGTGTGTCTGGTTGCATTCAAGTTACTGAAGTAACATATCAATTACTAAAAGATAAATATCAATTCGACTCTCAAAGAGAAATTGACATTAAGGGTAAGGGCAAGATGGTTACTTACTTGCTTACTGGAAAGTATCCACAAACTGTTGAGGCTTCATAAAAACCAGATAAATTCCTAAAAAACTTGCTGCACAAGTTTTTTAGGAATTTATCTGGTTTTGCTAATAAAAAGGTCTCAGAACTTGTAAAATCACAGACGCAGCTCGTTTAGCATCTTCTGGTTGATCAAGAGTCTGGCTGACTTGAGTTAGCCTCTGTTCTAAGGTATCAAAGGTTTCGTAGGTTTGAAAAATAAGCTGCATCAAGTCATCAAGGTCATAGGTATAAAGCTCTGACCAATCCCGTTCTTGGGGACTAAATCGATAATTGAGACAAGAAAACAACAGGATTTTGGCATGAAGCGGACTAATATTTCTTGAAATATCAGCGCGTAAATCAAACAAGTTAGTTAAATACTTAAGATTATGACGATGGGGAATTGTTGACTGACTATCAAAATCGTTCTGCTCCGATATATCACCTAGAGTTGTTTGTTCGCTATTGTGACCGGCAATCTCAGGTTTAGGATTTAAAAAACCCTTAGGTAGCTTGCCTTCATCTCGCAAAGTGTAGAGAAATCCAATGCTATCGATAATATTATCGGCGGCAAGGAGATAATCTGATTGCTTGCTAATTTGCTTGACATGACTATTTAAATTTTGCTTGAGCGTATTTAGATCAGGAAAAATCAACATCAATTCGCGGACAAGCTGACGTATATTCAACGTTTTAACTTCGTTGATATCATTTGACCAAGTGTCATTACAAGTAAAGAGGATGAGTCGTTTGATGCGAAGTACATTACTGTCTTGCTCCAAGCTATCTATAACTTCCTCTAGAAGATTTAAATCTTCCATAGACTTTTTTTGATATTGCTAAAAATAGCAGGTATTAGGATGGGCATACTCAGTGCAAAACGTTCTCTATTCTAACCTTTAAATTACTGCCTTTTGTGATGTGCTAAATACACAGTATTACAGTACTGGCAATTCATGAATTGCCAGTACTGTAATACTGTGTATTTTTAAGAATAACTTTTACCCTCTGGCATGGTTGCCCCAGTAAAAATTGTGCCAACGGTACTGACTCCGCTCAGTTCGGCTCTAGTGAGAACAGCATTGCTTAGATCAGCTCCATCAAGATTGGCTCTTACTAAATAAGCATCAACAAGACTGGCTTGGCTAAGGTTAGCGTTATCAAGTAGCGATCGCGAAAGATCAGCACCTGTGAGTACTGCTTGAATTAATCCTGCATTACTTAAAACAGCCATACTGAGATTTGCTTTACTCAAATTAGCACCAAATAAGTTGGTGAAACAAAGGTTGGCATTTTTGAGATCCGCCTTAATTAAGTTGGTATTTTTGAGATTGGCTTCAGTAAGATTGGCATGACTCAAATTAACTTCCGTAAAAATTGTACCGATCGCGATCGCGCCACTGAGATTTGCTCCTTGTAAATTCACCCTTGAGAGTGTAGCTTCACTGAGATTTGCTTGCGATAGATCCACCCCAGACAGATCAGCACCACTCAGATTTGCCCCACGCAAATCCGCTTTGATTAAATTCGCACCACTCATGCTTGTGGGTGGATAGCCCCGCTCTTCGCGCATGAGCGTCGAACTCAAGATGGCACAGCGTAAATTTGCTCCTCGCAGATTGACGCTGCGTAAATCTGCCTCAGACAGATTGGCATCCATTAAGTTAGCGAGAGAAAGATTTGCCCCAAACAAGTTAACCCCTTGCAACATCGCTCCATGTAGGTCAGATTCGGAGAGATTAGCACTGATCATGATTGATTGATTGAGAGTTGCCCCACCTAATTTTGCCCCAGTTAAGTTTGCCTGATTAAACGTGACTTTATTCAGATAGGCAAATACTAGATTAGTTCGCCTCAGATCAGCTTTAGTGAAGTTAACACCAATCAAATCGCTGCTAAAAAGATTGGCATTAGCAAGGTTTACACTAGCAAAGTCCCGCCGACCAGCCGCATATTCTTTCAGAAGTTTTTCTACACTCATGATTTACGGTGTGAAGTTTACAAATTGTCAGAAGTAGCAAGGGTTTGAGATGGTAACGTGATTGTAATCCATGCCCCTCCTGTCTCAGGATGATTTTTGGCAGTGATTGCCCCTTTGTGTAACAAGACAATTTGATAGGCGATCGCTAATCCTAAACCACTACCACCATGTTCCAGACCTGATCTAGTACGCGATGGATCAATGCGATAAAAGCGTTCAAAAATATGAGGCAGTGCATCTTCTGGAAAGCCATCACCAGCATCAATAGATTCTATTTGAATATTAAAACCAGCAACACTGACCTTAATTGTAATGCACTGAAGCGCAGGACTATGCTTGATACTATTGTCCAATAAATTTAGTAGGAGTCGATAAATTCGTGATTCATCTATCGACAATGTTAAGTTTGCATCGTCAATATTTGCATCGCCAATATATTTAAGGCTAACTTGCTTACGATTAGCTAGGGGTTCTAGTGTTGTCCAAACTGATCGCACTAGATCTGCTAAATTCACCTCCCGCTTTTCTAATTTCAGTTCTATACCCACATCCATCTGCCCTAAATCCAGTAAATCTTTAACCAGATTGGTGATGCGATCAATTTCGCTAAGAAGACGCTCCACCCAAATTCTGGCGGATGGATCGACCCTTGGTTCAAGGGTCTCAGCAACTAATCTAATCGAAGTAAGGGGAGTTTTTAGTTCATGGGCAATGTCAGATGTCCATCGATCGCGCTGTTGAGCAATGGCAATTGCCTCTTGACGATCTTCCAAAAAGATTCCCACTTGACCACGATCTAGGTACAGACTGTAAGCCCGAATTGGTCTTCCTTGCTGTGGTACAGGATCGACAGGATCAGGAATAGCAGGATGAAATACCCAATCAACTTGTGAGCCAATACTCCGCAATCGAGTTTGCTCAACTAAATGATCGAGTTCATAGGAACGAATTAACTGAAGTAAAAATGGCTTGCGGATTAACCCTTGTTGATGGTTGATGATTCCCATCATGGTCGCAGCCCTTTGATTGCAAATAGTTAAACGATTATCTTGATCTACTTGAATATAGCCAATAGGAGCAGCTTCAAGGATTGTTTTCCACAATAATCGCTCTAATTTATTGTCAACTAAATCATCATTTCCCAACTGATTTTGAGATTTTTGTTGAAGGTCTTGTGGGAAATTTCTTTGAATACTTTGCGTCCAAGATTTAATACTACGAAATACTCTAATCTTAAATACATGTTTTGAACGCTTACGAAATCTTAAATTTCGTCTTTTCTGAGCATAATGCCAACTAAACCAACAAGCATTGGTAGCGATCGTCCCAATTACAATTCCTACAAGCAGCCAGAGCAATTCCAATTTTATGCCGCAACAGTTATACTCTCTTGATTATACTCTTTTCCCCGACAAGAATAAAGGCGGCACAAAGTGCCGCCTTTATTCTTGTCGGATTGCTATAAATAGCATTTAGTAAGTTTCAACGTGCCAACGACCGTCTTTCTTCAGTTGCTTCTCGAAGTCTTTCCAAACCACACCACTCTTTCCTGCTGTTGCAGTCATGAATTCGGCAATACCATCTTCCATACCGCGCAAACCGCACATGTATGTATGGGTACTAGGCTTTTGGAGTAATTCCCAAAACTCATCGGCATATTCAGCCATGCGGTTTTGGATATACATCTTTTCGCCCTTTTCATTTTTCTGTTCACGGCTGATCGCTACATCGTAACGGAAGTTACGCTTGTTTTTGTAGGCAAGCCATTCCAGATCAGGCTTATACAAGACCGTGCTATCAGTGGGCACACCAAAGAAGAGCCAAGCTAAGCCATTGAATTTATAGTCTTCATGCTTTTCTTTAAACATCCGCCATAGAAACGCACGAAAAGGCGCAATACCAGTACCTGTAGCAATCATAATGATCGTGGCATTAGGATCATCAGGTAAGAGCATTTCTTTGCCAACAGGCCCTGTTAGCTTGACTTC
The DNA here is from genome assembly GCA_943371975.1 of Pseudanabaena sp. UWO311. Lineage (GTDB taxonomy): Bacteria > Cyanobacteriota > Cyanobacteriia > Pseudanabaenales > Pseudanabaenaceae > Pseudanabaena. Next base: position 11,797 of record CALRWX020000002.1, read on the forward strand.
ATCACCGGGGTTAAGGTCAGTTAAGAAGTTAGAGCATACGCCTTTGACTGTTTCACCTGCTTCGTTTTGGTACTCAAGGCGCTTTACGCTCAAGGAGAGAGTTTTGCCATCAAGATCATCACCCAAACGAGTAGAAGCGATCGAATAGAGGCGGAGTTTATTGGGTTTACCATTTTTGTCTTCCCCAGGAGGAACGACACCAATACTTTGACCCTCTAAATAGCGAAGATCGCCTCCCGAAATATCAAATTTGACATGGCGAGTATCACCAGCAGCACCTGGTCTAACCAGAACTTCATTAGAGATACATTTTGCCGTAAATGGATTAGCGGGGCGGTAGATATTAACGGGAATATCTTTGTCTGAATTTGCACTCATGAGACGTTATGTGGACGATATATGACAGAAGGACACGCAGTTATTATATTTTTAAATGCGACTTGTCGGTATTCTGTAGCAGAAAGATCTATTTAGTGGGGCAAAGATTACATATTTATTAATTATTTGTAAGCACTTGGCCATAATTAAAAACCAGACTTAAGAACAGTGGCGCACGCCGTGCTTGCGCCACTGTTCTTAAGTCTGAGGTGTGACACTCTTCGGGATATCTCATTTTCGAGGTTTGATTGAAACCTCTTTCATAGCAGCTTTGTGTCAGCTTGTCTATGTTATTATCGATACAATTGCAATAAATTATTAACTTAAGGTACTTGCTACAAACTACTTGTTCGTAGTAGGAAGCGAAGAAAGTATCTGAGACGGCTTTAGCAAAATGGCACTTATTACTATTAATTTTTATAGTATTTCCCAGTCTAGTGAAGTAAGGAACTGCTTCCTCGCCTTCGGCGAGGAAGCAGTTCCTATGTAACTCGCTTGCTTGAAAAGCGCTATATAATTAGGACTTGTCATCAGCAATGGGTTTGATTGAATCGCGAACAATTTAAAGTAAGAGTCTAGAGGAGGCTACTTTGCGGACAACGGGTGCATTTGCTCTCATCGACAGTGTGAGGCGACAGGGTGTAAAACATATTTTTGGCTACCCCGGTGGGGCGATTCTGCCAGTATATGACGAGATTTATTTGGCAGAGGCAAGAGGTGAGATCAAGCATTATCTTGTGCGTCATGAGCAGGGAGCCGTCCATGCTGCCGATGGATATGCCCGCGCTACTGGGCAGGTGGGTGTATGTGTGGCAACTTCGGGACCTGGGGCAACCAATCTGGTGACGGGTATTGCTACGGCGCAAATGGACTCAATTCCAATGGTGATCATTACGGGGCAAGTGCCTTCCTATGCGATCGGAACTGATGCTTTCCAAGAAACGGATATTTGGGGCATTACTTTACCAATTGTCAAGCATTCCTATGTGATTCGTAAGCCTGAAGATATTGGCCGAATTATTGCTGAGGCTTTTCATATTGCAGGGACTGGTCGCCCAGGGCCTGTATTAGTAGATATTCCTAAGGATATTGGTCAGCAGGAGTTTGACTACAATCCTGAAGATCTGGAGATTAATTTACCGGGCTATCAGGCTAAGGTTAAAGGGCATTTACATCAAATTGCAGCGGCGATCGCTTTAATCCGTGAATCTAAACGCCCATTACTCTACGCAGGTGGTGGTGCAATACTTGCCGAAGCCCATACTGAAATTGCCGAGCTAGCCAAGCGATTCCAGTTACCTGTCACCACAACCCTCATGGGTAAAGGTTCGTATGATGAAAATAATCCTCTTTCCGTTGGTATGTTGGGAATGCATGGCACTGCCTACGCCAACTTTGCAGTACAGGGTTGTGATTTGCTGATTGCAGTAGGTGCAAGATTTGACGATCGCGTAACAGGCCGTCTGGATAAATTTGCCCCCGAAGCGAAAGTGATTCACATTGATATCGATCCTGCGGAAGTGGGCAAAAACCGTACCCCTGAAGTGCCGATAGTTGGTGATGTCAAGGAAGTATTACAAGCTATTCTCGAAGCTACTAGTTACGAAGAAACTACTCAAACGAGAGATTGGCTGGGACAGATTAACGAGTGGCGCGAAGATTATCCCCTCGAAGTTCCTGCCTATGAGGGAGTTTTGTCACCTCAGCAAGTCATCTATGAATTTGGGAAACAAGCACCTAATGCTTATTTCACCACTGATGTCGGTCAACACCAAATGTGGTCGGCGCAATTAATCAAAACTGGTCCTCGCAAGTGGATTTCTAGTGCTGGGCTTGGCACGATGGGCTATGGTATGCCTGCGGCAATGGGTGCAAAGGTTGCAAGACCTAATGATCAAGTGATCTGTATTAGCGGTGATGCCAGTATTCAGATGAATATTCAAGAGCTTGGCACATTGTCGCAGTACGGCATCAATATAAAAGTGATCATTGTGAACAATGGCTGGCAAGGTATGGTGCGTCAGTGGCAGGAAAGCTTTTATGATCAGCACTATGCTTCTTCTAATATGGAAGTGGGAATGCCTGATTTTGTGAAACTTGCTGAAGCGTACGGAATTAAGGGTGTAAAGGTGATTGAGCCAAGCGATCTGTCATCGGCGGTTGCGGAGATTCTTGCCTATGACGGTCCCGTGTTTGCAGATTTCCGCGTTAAGCGCAATGAAAACTGTTATCCGATGGTTCCCCCCGGTGCAAGTAATGATCAGATGGTTGGTTTACAAACACCTCAGCGATCGCTAATTAGCAAGGAAGTTCAAGAAGTAGCGGCTGAATTAGCAAGAGCGACTCAGTCTTATCCGAGACTTGCGATTTAATAAAGTACCAAATATAAAACCAGAATCATGGGCGGCGGAGCCGCCCATGATTCTGAAAAATCTAGATTAGCATCTTATTTTCTTGCAAGTCCCTAAACCAAAAAAAGATAGACTGTGCGGATCGCAGTCTATTAAACTAACTATAAGAACACATGCTTTGCTTGTCTTTTAGTTGTTGATATTAGTAACTCTTTTCGACCAAAAAATAGGAATTATAAATTGAATAATTAGTAGTGAGCGGCAAGGCTACTCATTCCTTAATCGAAGTGAGCTAACACTTTAGTGAATTAAAAAACAAACCCAGTAAGGTTTTGAGATTCCAAAAATGGCGTTGCGATTTTTGGAATTGGTATAAGTGGCAGTGCTATGCTTTTGCTTTGTTTGTGTAAGAATTTATGACACCAGAAAAGTCTTATCGCCCCAATGTGGGAATTATTGTATTTAATCGTAAAGGGGAAGTATTAGTTGGTGAACGTCTAGGAGTACCTGACTCATGGCAATTTCCTCAGGGAGGAATCGATGATGGTGAAGATCCACAGGCAGCAGCTTTACGAGAACTTTATGAAGAGGTTGGCATTAATGATGCCACCTTAGCCTATATCCATCCTGAGTGGCTATATTATGATTTTCCAACGACTTTGAAGTTGTCAGGTAAATGGGCTAACTATTGTGGACAAAGACAACGTTGGTTTGCTTTTTATTGGGATCATCCTGCGTCTAATTGTCAGCTAGATATCCACGATCGCGAGTTTCGGGTAGTGCAATTTATGGCGATCGATAGGACTCTAGATTCAATTGTTAGGTTTAAAAGAGAAGTTTATCAACAAGTAGTTAAAATATTCACGCCTGTAATTCGTGATTATATTGGCAAGCTACAATGAAATTTATGTTAAATCAGGATTATGTCAAACATTAAGTCATTTTCTGTAATTCTGCTTGATCCTTGGTACAAATTGCTTAGTCATTGGTTTAAGAATTAAGATATTTAAAGTTCCAAGATTAACTAGCTCGACATTCCTATAGGATTACGATATTGCTAACAGTATCGCGCCCTATCTTGAAAATGTCTTAGGAGTGTCATCAGTGAATTTGTTGAAATATTTACCTTTGCAGCATCTGAGAGTAACTTGGCGTAGAGTTGCTCTATTTTTGATTTCTTTATTTGCGGTTGTGAGTTTGCAGCATCTCATAGCTGCTCCCAGCCCTGCAGCGAGTTAGCCATCTAACAACTTCACATCTAGTGCGATCGCTATAGCTTTTGTTCAAAATGGCGATCAACTTATCGCTCAAAGTTCTGATTCAACGACTACTGTTAATTATGATTCGCTAACTGAAGAGCAAAAAGCCCTTTTCGATAAAATCATCCTTGTCGCAGGGGTTTTTGGTCTTCTTGCTTATGTTTTCACCAGTTTCTGTTTGATGAAAATTGCCGACAAGTTAGATATTCTTAATAGTTGGTTATCATGGGTTCCCATCGCTCAAATTTGGGTCATGGTACGTGCTGCGGGTAACCCAAGTTGGTGGCTAATTTTATTCTTTATTCCGCTTGTTAACTTTGTGATTAGCTTAATTGTCTTGTTTTCAATACCAACGAGCCTGAATAAATCATCTCTCTATGGTCTATTACTTTTTGTCCCGATATTAGGTGTATTTCTCTACTTTGGTTTGTTAGCCTTTACCTAAAAGAAAGGGACGCAATGCGTCCCTTTCTTTTTTAGACAATCATGACTTTAGCTAATTTATTGACGATCTCTTCACCTTACAAATCAATTTATGGACATTGATAAGACTCTCGATGTTGATGACTTTGCCTAGCCCTGTTTCACAGGCAGAGAGAAATACGAGTTTGGTTCGGCTCAATAAAGGCTTGCCAAACTCGCGATCACTTTTTCATAAGACTATCTCAAAGCAAAGACAAATCTTTCCAAAGCTAAAACCTACTTGGTATCTTCCTGACATTGACTACACATACCAAAGAATTCAAGAGTGTGATAATAAATCTGAAATTGATGCTGTTTCGAGAGTTGATTACCTAAATCATGAATAGGACAACAATCAATGGGTAAGGATTTACCACAGTTGAGGCAATTGAGATGATGGCGATCAGCGGGTGTGACGCTGTAAATTGTTTCTCCATTGGGCAAGGTAAGCGCCTTGATTAAGCCTTGTAATTTGAGTGTTTCTAGTGATCGATATACCGTCGCTAACCCCACGCTTTTTTCACTATTGCGTAACTCCGAATGAATATCTTGCGCGGATACAGCACGATCATAATGTTGGAGGAGATATAGCACTCGTTCTTGACTGCGAGTGAGTTTTTCTTTCATGCTTTTGAGTGGCAAAAAATACCATACGGGTATTTTTTCTGATAGTTTAGAACTTAAAAGGATTATAAATCACGCATGGTGTAAAGGTATTTTCTAACAACTTATAAGTAGCGGGATTTATATCGGTAATCCATTGTTTATGCACAAGTTCGTTAATGCCATGAGTACCATAAATCAAAGCGGAGATGCCTGCGATAGTGGCGCAAAAGTTGATCGCTAAATCTTGAAAATCACCGTTACCATAACGTTTGACCATAAGCTGCCCGCGATGACTACTGACCCCAAATACACCCTCATTCCAACTGCAATAGGGATCGCTGAGGGCAAAAATAAAAGGTTCACAATTGATCGGCAACCCATTCAAAGCTCCGATAATATCGACAATCCTCACCATCCAAGGATCAGTCATTGATGATTGCAATCGCCCTGCATCACGGAGCCATGTGTGGATATTTGCATCTAAGGGAACGGGAATTTTGAGGCTGTGAATTTGATCACGATGACTAGCAAAAAAAGAAAACACGCGATCGCGGGATTCTAAGTCCGTCCAAAAGATTGATGAGATTTCGATTTGGCGATCGTGGATCGGTAAGTTACCACTACTGTCGATCGCATAGATAGATAGAGCGACAGGTTGATGTTCGCGTCTCACCAATACACATAGCTTGTTGCGGTGAAGATGCCACCACTGATCGTAAGTAAAATCTGTAATTGCTAAACCATGACTATGGGGCAGAAGAGTCTGGGATCGCAGATTCTCGTAAAGAAAATTCGACAAAATATCTCTTGCTTCAGTGGCAGGAAGGCGATCGCAACTTAAGTTGGTTTGGATTGATATTGTTTTCGTTAAATATTGTTTCCCTAAATATGGCGATAATGCTGCTACAGGAATATTTACTTCGTGATTAGCATTGGCGATCGCATAGCCCATTGATTCATAAAAACTGGCTTTAAACGGCGTAAGCATGCTCACGGAGATCCCTTGCATCCGCATTTCTAAAAATGCACTTTTCATTAAGGCAGTTACACAACCCTGATTGCGATATTCAGGATATGTCCATACGCCACCGATCCCTCCCATCGCTTTGAGACTACCGCGTACCGATTGCTGCCAGTGAAAACATTGCAATGCCGCCGCAATCTTACCGTCAATTTCTGCCACCAATACATCATCAGGATTAATCGCCGTTAGCTGAGATCGGGGCAAATCCTGATTAGTCCAGCGCGAATACGCATACAAATCTCCCTTGAGAATTTCAAGGCGATCATTTTTGTCAATCTTACGAATTTTCATTAAAAGTCTGTATAGATGGGGCGCTAAGCGCTCACACTACTTTCTGGGTTTTATGTTTGCGATCGCAACTTGGTACAATAGTAAATTATTATTTAAAATAAAGATTTTAGACATTACACATTTAGAGGACTGTTATGGCAGGTACTACTGGAGAGCGCCCATTTTCCGACATTATTACCAGTATTCGTTACTGGCTAATTCATAGCCTTACTATTCCTGCTCTGTTTTTGGCAGGCTGGTTGTTTGTCAGCACAGGTTTAGCCTATGACGTATTTGGCACACCCCGACCTAACGAGTACTATTCTCAAGAACGCCAAACCGCTCCCATCGTGATTGATCGCTACAATGTTGATGCAGAAATCTCTGCAACTGGAAAATAAATCTGAGTTACTTCATGCCAAGCATTGATACGCTCAGTTTATTACTGTTCAACTCATTTTGCTTGACACATTAAAAAGCAACCGCAAAAGCAATCCACTTTATATTTATTCATTATGGCAAGCAACAATCCTAACCAACCCGTTCAATATCCTGTATTTACTTTCCGTTGGCTAGCAGTGCATGGTCTAGGCGTTCCTACCGTATTTTTTATCGGTGCGATCGCAGCAATGCAATTCATCAGCCGCTAGTTCTTAATCATTCCAGACGTAATCTAGAAACAAAATACACAAAAACTATTTACCTATGGCTCCTAAAAATCCAAATAGCCAACCTGTAGAGTTAAATCGTACTTCTCTCTTCTTGGGACTATTGCTTATTTTCGTAACTGTTTTGCTATTTTCCAGCTACTTTTTCAACTAAATACTAAATTTTTGTATGTGGGTACTTCTTGTTTAAAAACAAGTAAATAGTATCCGTGCAACTTTTTTATTATTTTCATAAAATCCATAAAATCATTTTCTTAGGAGGTCTAAATTCATGCTTAAAGATGGACGCATTCCACTTTGGTTAGTCGCAACGGTTGCTGGCACTGGCGTGTTGGTAGTTGTTGGTCTGTTCTTTTATGGTTCCTATGTTGGTCTTGGCTCCGCCAGCTAAGTTTCCACAAAAAAAGAGGGAGCGCTTCGCGCTCCCTCTTTTTTTTGATATTGCTACAGAACTTTGCCAATTAGCGATCGCCCAATGTAGCTGCTATTTTTAGATTGTGAGGCGATCGCCTCATGACTCGCTAACCATGTCAAATTTGGATCGAAGAGAGTTGAAAGCTTTGGCTGAGCCAGTCCTAAAATTTTAGCTGGGTTAATACTTAGGGCTTGCCAAAGTTCATTTGCGGTTAACAAGTTTGTATGGACTAGATTTTGCCAAAGTACAGGAATCGCAAACTCTAAGCCGATCGCTCCAACAGGTGCAACTTCAAAGGGAACCACTTTTTCTTCATAGGCGCAGGGTGTATGGTCGATCGCGATCGCATCAATTGCCCCTGACTTAATTCCTGTAATTAATGCTAGGCGATCAGTTTCATTACCGAGGGGTGGCATCAAGCGCAAGTTAGGATCGTAATTTTCTAAATCGCGATCGCAATGGCAGAGATGTAGCCACGTGGTACTTGCAGTCACAGGCAGCCCATCATTTTTAGCTTGGGCGATCAGTTCCACGCTTTGTGCCGTAGAGATTTTTAGGAAATGGGTGGGTGCTTTCGTGAGGCGGACTAATTCAATCAGAGCCGCGAGGGCAGTGGTTTCGGCGGCGACGGGATAGCCAGTCATCCCATATTGCAATGACCATTTACCCTCACGAATTACACCACTACCAGCAAGATCAGAATTTTTGGGAAATAGGGCGATCGGTTTGCCTAAAGGTTTGACATATTCCATTGCGCGTCGCACCAAGAGCAGATTCGATAGCGCCTTACCATCGGTAAAACCAATTACCGATTCGGCAAGCTCTGCCATATCTGTAAGTTGTTTACCTTCTAAGCCCTTAGTAATCGCCCCCCAAGGTTTAAGAATCCCATCATATTTTTGCTGGACATTGCACCAAAATTCCAAAGCAGTAATGTCATCGATCGCAGGTTGAGTATTGGGCAAAATGCCAACGGTGACAAACCCACCATTTTTTGCGGCATGAACCAGTTCACTAATCGTTTCCCTCGATTCATGCCCCGGTTCGCTGCTCGTACTATAGAGATCGATCGCTCCTGTTCCTAAAACAATCCCTGAGCGAGCGATAATATCTGTATTTTCGGAAATCTGATTCTCATCAAAATTAAGATGTAACTGGCGATCGCGATCAACCAATACATTAGTGTATATTTCGTTAGATAATGTGTCGGGATTGAGAATGCGGACTTGCTTAAAGAGAACTGGAGCGACGATAAGATTTTCTAAAGGCATAACAAAACGATTTTCTTTTTACTGTATAGCGCGATGTGTGTCAAAGCCTAAAAAAGTGTTGTAATGATTTGCATCACAACACTTTATTTATTGGACAATATTTAACGATCGCTGATTTTGGTAATAACTACGCCATTGCCACTTGCCCTGTGAGTCTACATTTGGCGTGAGTACTCTGACATCAAGGGAATTTAAACCAATTTCTTGAACAATAATTTCAGGATAGAGATCGCCATTTACTTCTTGTACACCATAAAGCACGTAACTGCTTACACTGTCATTGACATAGGAAAGCGCTCGCGTATGGGTCAAAATTGGTTCAGCAACCCAGTCATTACCAGACTTACGGAGCATCACCAACATGCTGTATTCCTGACGCTCAAGGGCTGTGCGTGATAGAAAATCTTTCCATGATTGGGGATCACCGATACCCGATGGACGATTGGTATTGTCTAGGCGCAAACCTGCAATGATCTCAGGCTGGTTATCGCCATCAATATCGGCGCATACCAATGAAGCGATCGCCACTTGGGGAATTGTGGTTGGATTTGCACCAAGCTTGAGAAATAAATTGCGAGATTTTTCTAGTACTAGGGGCTGGATTTTATTAGGACAGTTAAAAACGTAATTGCGATCGCTTGCCGTATTAATGCGATCGCTTGCCACAATCGTTAAATTTGGCTGACTCAAAATCTGAGGATCAAGAGGTTTGACTGCTTGATTTTTTTCGTTTGGATTAGAATCTAGCACCTTAAAACTGGCGATCGCGCCAAAGGCATCGGAGCCGCGCACCGCGCTCACCTGAAACATTCCTAAAGGTTTCCCAAACTGCATTAAGGAAAACCTGCTGCCTACAGAGATCGATTTAATTACTCGATCAATACTACCCAACTGTTCTACCAAATCAGAAGGGATAATCCCCTCAATAGTCTTGCCGTCGGGAGAAGCTTGGATAAATAGAAAAATAGGGACTGGGGCTTTAGTTTCTTCAGGCTTTTTGTCATTATTGGCATTAGTACAAGCATTGAGCCCAATAACCATTCCTAAAGTTAGGCAGAATATAAGTAGGAAGCGGTGGAAATTGTTTCTAAATCGTCTAAATGGCATGATAAACAAGCAGTCTAGGATGATAGGGAATTTATTCACTTTTGGTCGATCGCTCTTCATGACCTTTATTCCAAGGTAAGGCGATCGCTTGATTACGATATAGCCGATACATTAAATACATACAAAAGACAAAATAACCTGAACTTAAGGACGCTTTGATAAGTTCTGTGGCAATTTGCAAAGTCTCGCCCTCCATCGGTACACCACCCATCGCGCCATAGGAGATCGCCCAAGTCACCACCAAAGCGATCGCCACTTGGCTGACATCTCGAACCTTACGGCGGCTTCTCTGACGCATTAAGGCGATCGCTGATGGAATTAGACCAAATACAGGCATCAAACATAAAAACATTTCTATTCTTTCCTTAGTCGAATCCCGCGATATGGTTTCAGGATGCGCCATTTGGCGATCGCGCTTATGGTAACGGCTCATACATATCCACCAAATATATTAATTTTAAATGAATTGTTATGAGAATAAGCCCCTTTAGGGCGCATTCTCATAACATTAACCCTGTAATGAACGTAGCGATATATTCCCCCAAAGAGAGAAACTACACATCTATGGATCCAACAATTCAGAACGTTATACAAACCAACTTAAATCTACTCACTGGTGCAGCCTTTAAGATTATTGCTGCAATTATCCTTTGGTTTATTGGTCGTAAACTTATTGACCTTTCTATCAGCATTACCTCCCGCGCCCTCAAAAATCAGCGTATCGATCCCACCTTGATCAGTTACCTGATTTCCAGTCTCGCAGTACTATTAAACATAATTTTAGTAGTCGCCATTCTCGGTTACTTTGGCGTGGAAACCACCTCCTTTGCAGCATTATTAGCGGCGGCTGGTGTAGCGATCGGGGCAGCATGGAGCGGCTTACTTGCTAACTTTGCCGCGGGTGCATTCCTCATTATTTTACGCCCATTCCAAGTTGGCGATTTTATTTCCGTCGCAGGTATCTCTGGTACTGTAGTGGAAATTGGATTATTTGTGACTACCATCAATACCTCTGACAATGTGCGGACAATTATTGGCAATAACAAACTATTTTCCGACAACATCCAAAATTACACGGCTAATCCATACCGCCGCGTTGACATCCAAGTACAGTTAGATCACTCCGTCAACCCTAGCGAAGCCGTAAGAGTTCTCAGAGATAGAATTACCAATATTCCTAACATAATTAGCAGTCCCGCACCTGTAATTGAAATCATCCGCTTCACTTCTATGGGACCTGAGTTAGCTATACGGCCATTCTGCAACAATGCTCATTACTGGCAAGTGTACTTTGACACTACTCGCGTCATCAGTGAAAGCTTTAGCGAATCAGGATTTCCTGTTCCTCAACAACATTTCCAAATTAGTCAATCTTAATACAGCACTTTGCGCTTTCTTAAAATCCAGATAAATTTTCAAACAGCTTGTGAACCAAGCTGTTTGAAAATTTATCAATAAGTGTAAGAGTCGCTTTGCGTCGCCTACACCTATTGATAAATTAACCAGCCAAATTTACCAATTCCAAAACTAAAATATAAAGCGATCGCTACCACAAACAAAATCACTGAGGCAATCATTAAAACATAATCAGATATCGCTAAATCCGACTCGTGTAGATAGGTTCGATTAGAGCTTCCCGAAAATGCTTTTGACTGCAAAACAACTTCTAGCTTTTGCGATTTTGCTAGAGAATTTAAAATTAAGGGTACGGCAACTTTGGCATAAACCTGTGCTTTTTTGAGTCCATTCATTTTCTCAAAATCTAGACCACGCAAACACTGTGACTCAATAATTAATTGTACTTCCTCTAGTAATAGCGGTACAAATCGCAAGGTTGATGAAAATATAAACACTACTTTATAGGGAATCTTAGCGCGTACCATTCCCACTGTCATTTGATTAACATCTGTAGTAAAAATTGCTAAGGGAACTACTAAAGTCATCGTCAAAGTTTTAAAGACAATATTCAATCCATAAAGAATTCCCTCTAAACTCATCTTTGCCCCGCCAATTAGCCACCATACCTGTGGAAAGCTAAAGATAGTAGTTAATTCAGATTTATGGGCAAGGAGTTTGACCTGCTCCACGTTAAAAAATCCCATACTTAAGATTAGAAAAACATAAAATGGAATCATTAACTTAAAAAGAGTACCTAAATAATTGAGTCTAACTCCTGCCAAGATAGAGGATAGAATCACAGCTAACATCAAGACACCTTCAGCGATCGGGCTTTCCCAAACAAAGGCAAGAATCGTAATCGAAAGGATGATTACTAACTTAGATCGGAAATCTAAGCGGGTGACTAGAGAATCATATTGCACAGTTTGGAATTTCATATCTAAAGTTTCTAGAAAATAAAGCTATGGTGATTTTAAATTGATAATGTGCCGCGCTAATCGAGGCACATTATCAATTCTTTCGAGTGAAACAATTCGCAAATTCTTCGGGTGTTACTAAGGGATATTGCCGATCGCATATTTGACTAAGTTTCTGCGATAACACTACAGACTGCGGTGGAGTGAGATAAGTAGACTCTAGGACATCAGTTTGGTGAAAGGCTTGGCGTAGGGGAGCATCTAGCAAAATTGTGCCTTTGCCCATCACGATCGCGCGATCGGCATAGTCGGACATCAGGTATAAATGATGCGTAATCACAATTACAGTTTTTCCCATTTGATGTAACTGCCGACTAACTTCTAAAATTGAAGTAGATCCTTGATAGTCCTGTCCTGTAGTCGGCTCATCAAAAATGATGATATCGGGATTCATCGCTAATAAGGCAGCAATTACAATCCGTCCACGTTCTCCCTTCGGCAAAGATAAGGGATGAGCATGACGGTGTTCCCATAGCTGCATCGCTTTAAGACTCCGCTTAGTTTCTTGTTTGACGACTTCAGATTTATAACCGAGAAATGGTAAAGCAAAAGAAACTTCTTTCTCAACGCTAGTATTAAAGATTTGATTATCAGGATTTTGAGCAAGATAACCGATAGATTGAGCAAGTTCACTAACCGATAGTTCTCTAGTATCGCGATCGCGTACTAATACTTTTCCCCTTGTGGGTTTCAATAAGTTGAGAAAATGCTTTACTAGGGTACTTTTACCCGCACCATTCTGCCCGACAATAAGAATATATTCACCTTCATGGATATCAAGAGAGAGATCAGTAATAGCTTCTGTTCCATCATCATAGGTATGTTGAAGGTTTTTGACTGAGAGAATAGGAGGCTTATTCAAATTATTAGAGTTTGGCAATAAAAAATCTGGTGGTGCGAGGAGTTGAGCCTGCGATCGTAAAGGCTCTAAAGTCTGAATTGCGGACTCTAAAGTGACAGGAATAGGAGAAACATCAATCCCCTTTTGTTGGATGTAATTAAAGGCTTGAGCAACTTCTGGAGAACGGATTTGCTTTTGTTTTAACAAATCCACCTGTGCATAAATTTCCTCAGGCGTACCAAGGGCTAATAATTTACCATCGGATAGTAAAGCAATGCGATCGCAAAATCCCGCCATCTCTTCCGCCGCATGAGATGTCATCACGATCGCTACCCCAAGCTCTTCTTTTAAGGCTCTGACTGTGGCAAAAACTTCCTGTGCGCCAACGGGATCGAGTTGAGAAGTGGGTTCATCGAGAATTAGTAAATCGGGTTGTAGAGCTAGGGCGGCAGCGATCGCTAGTCTTTGCTTTTGTCCACCTGATAGTTCTTGCGGATTCTTTTTCTCAAATCCCTCAAGGCGAACTGATTTTAAAACTATGGGAATCCGTCGCAGGATTTCTTCACGGGGAATACAGAGATTTTCTAGGGCAAAGGCGATCTCATTTTCTACTGATGTAGCGGTAATTTGGACTTCAGGATCTTCAAAAACAATGCCTACATGACGCGCCAGTTCACTGACAGGATAATCGAGGCTATCTAAACCTGCGATCGCAATTTCACCAAAAAAACGCCCCCCATAAAACTGGGGAACGATACCTGTTAAAGCCAAACATAGTGTGGTTTTACCTGCTCCCGTCGCTCCAATGATGCCGAGAAACTCTCCTTTATCAATTGTTAAGGAAATATCCTTTAACACAGCCTCCTTAGAGTTGGGATAGATATAAGAAACCTTGTCTAATACTGCGATCGCTTCCATGGATAATCTTCTCAACAAAATTTTGGCAAGTAGGTCAACTAGATTAAGTCGCCCGCTAAGCGGGCGGAATAAGCTAATTGAGCAAGAGTTTTATCGTAATAAAAAAGCCCTGCAAAGCAAGGCTTTTTTATTAGTACTGACCTTACGTGGAATCTTACAAGACCCTCATCCCTAGCCCCTATCCCATTAAGGGAGAGGGGGCTGGGGGGGGTGAGCGATATTCGTTCCACGTAACATCAGTTAGTAGTTTGACTACTTTCTATGTAGTGACAGGCTGTTTCGCAAGAAACTTCTCAAGCTCGATAATTGCCTCTGCATCAACCTTCTCTTGCATTGGACAGAACTTTGGTCCACACATCGAGCAGAATTCTGCGGTTTTATAAATATCCGCAGGTAAGGTTTCATCGTGATATTCCTTCGCACGCTCAGGATCGAGGGACAACTCAAATTGCTTATTCCAATCGAAGTTGTAACGCGCTGTTGATAGCTCATCATCGCGATCGCGAGAGTTAGGGCGATGACGGGCAATATCGGCAGCATGAGCGGCAATCTTGTATGCGATCAAGCCATTACGCACATCTTCGGCATTAGGTAAACCGAGATGTTCCTTCGGTGTGACATAACAAAGCATCGCCGTACCATACCAACCAGCCATTGCTGCACCGATCGCTGAAGTGATGTGATCATAACCAGGGGCAATGTCTGTAACCAAGGGGCCAAGTACATAGAAAGGAGCTTCAGAGCATTCTTCCATTTGCTTACGCACATTAAACTCGATCTGATCCATTGGCACATGTCCAGGACCTTCAACCATGACTTGAATATCATGCTCCCAAGCACGGCGAGTGAGCTGTCCGAGTGTTTTTAACTCTGCAAGTTGCGCTGCATCCGAGGCATCATGCAAGCATCCGGGGCGGAGAGAATCACCTAAGCTGAAAGACACATCATGCTTCTTGAAGATTTCGATAATGTCGTTGAAATGGGTATAGAGAGGATTTTGCTTATGATGATGCAACATCCATCGAGCTAAAATACCACCACCACGAGAAACAATTCCTGTGAGACGACCTTTAACTAGAGGAAGATGCTCGATTAAAATTCCTGCATGGATAGTTTGATAATCAACACCCTGTTCAGCGTGCTTCTCAATAATATGGAGAAAGTCATCGGGGGTAAGGTTTTCCATACGACCATGCACGCTTTCGAGGGCTTGGTAAATGGGTACAGTGCCGATAGGAACTGGTGAAGCTTTGATAATCGCAGTCCGAATCACATCTAAGTCACCACCACCTGTGGACAAGTCCATCACGGTATCTGCACCATACTTGACCGATAGCTGAAGTTTATCAACTTCTTCGTCGATATTGGAAGAGTTGGGTGATGCGCCAATATTAGCGTTAACCTTGCATCGGAAGGCGATACCAATGCCCATGGGTTCCAGATTAGTGTGATTCTTGTTAGCGGGAATAATCGCCCGACCTCTAGCAACCTCAGCGCGTATCAATTCGACGGGCAGATTTTCACGCCATGCCACATACTGCATCTCTTCGGTGATTATGCCTTGACGAGCGCAGTGCATTTGAGTGCCGCGATATTCTCCGCGCCTTGTGGGGGCAGAGTTAAGCTTTAGTCCAACTGTCATGTAAATTTCCTCAAATAATTTGCTTTCCTACGCCGATGTCAATCGGTTCAGGTTCTAAGGATTTGCTCTCAGTCTGGTTTTCACAGACACTCCTAGCATCTTGAGATTATAGCATTGTAAAGCTAGTCCTTATGGTTAGAAATAAGATGGTTATAAGCGTTCAAATATTTGACTGAGTTCTTCGAGACCATCGAGCAACTTTTTAAGCTGATCGGTTGGCAGGTGTTTTAATTTCTCATCAAAGCGATCGCCAGTAATTTGACGAACTTCTTGTAAATGATCCTCTCCTGCGGCAGTAAGACAAATCACTACCTGCCGCCGTAGTTGCGGATGCTCGGTACGAGTGATAAATTTCTTTTGGACTAAGCGCTCAACCATTGTCGAAGCTGAGGCGCTCGTAACCACTAAATATTCAGCAAGTTCGGTAAGCGATGAGCAATTATTAGTTTGCAAAAAGGCTAGAGCACGTAACTGAGGAATAGTTAAAGAAGAAGATTTTTGCTGACGGATCTCACTATGAATGCAGCAGTTTATCGCAGGGACAACATCAATAACTCGTGAGGCACAAAAAATTCGTGAAGGGACTAGTTGCGGAAAACCCGAATTATGTGATGCATTCATCTTGACTCTGAAGTTATATTAATGTAGTACTAACAGTTAGATAAGTTAACAATTACCATACAGCAAACCTAATCAAATTATGTAGATTTAATCTACATATGTTCAAATCATTACGATCGCTTGAAAACTATGCGGCATCCTCTCTTATCAGCATTTATATTAGTATCGGTTTCGATAGGAACCCCTAGTTTACTCACCGCTTGTGGGTCATCCCAAGCCGAATCTGGCAAGGAAAAGCCTCGTCCTGCCGTGCCAGTGGTGGTTGCACCTGTTGTTCAAAAAACTCTTCCTGTCCAAATTCGCAGTACGGGTGTAGTGGAAGCCTATTCCACCGTAGCGGTCAAGTCGCGCATTGGCGGACAGTTAGTTGAGGTCAATTTTAAGGACGGACAAGATGTAAGGCAAGGTGATTTGCTATTTCGCATCGATCCCCGCTCTCTAGAAGCACAATTGCAACAGGCGATCGCCGCCCAAGCACGTAACAAAGCCCAGTTACAACAGGCGATCGCTAACCAAGTTCGTGCTGAAACCACAATTGCTCAAGCTAAAGCCAACAAAGAGCGAGACTCCGCTCAGTTACAATTCGCGACTTTTCAGCGTAAAAGCTATGACAGTCTTTACGATCAAGGCGCAATTAGTCGCACTCAAGCCGAACAGTTTCGTACCAATGCCAATGTCTCTCTTGCTACTGTAAATGCTTCGGGCAGTGCGATCGATACGACAGTAGCGGCGGCGGAAGCGACTAAAGCCGATATTGAGGCGGCTAGGGCTAATCTGGTGGCAGGTGAGGCATTAATCGAGAATGCTAGAGTTCAGCTTTCCTATACAGAAATCTATTCCCCTGTAAATGGAAAGGTTAGTAGTATTAAGGTCAATCAAGGTAACTTAATCAAAGCTGATGCCGATGGAGCCTTAGTTACAATTAGCCAAGTCAAGCCGATTTATGTGACTTTTTC
The DNA here is from genome assembly GCA_943371975.1 of Pseudanabaena sp. UWO311. Taxonomy (GTDB): domain Bacteria; phylum Cyanobacteriota; class Cyanobacteriia; order Pseudanabaenales; family Pseudanabaenaceae; genus Pseudanabaena. The sequence continues at coordinate 28,961 of CALRWX020000002.1, forward strand.
GATTCCAGAGAAATCCTTAGCTCAGGTCAAACAATTCCAAAAGCGCGGCAAACTCAAGGTGCAAACCTTTGTCACCAATGATAAAAAGCCCGTTGAAGGCGAACTTACTTTCATCGATAGTTTAGTTGATGCCACTACGGGAACTGTGCAGCTAAAGGCTACCTTTGCCAACTTAGACGATCGCATTTCTCCAGGACAGCGTGTGGATGTAGTTCTCAAATTGACAGAAGAAGTCGATGCGCTTTCTATTCCCACGCAAGCGATCCAAACTGGTCAAAAAGGACAATTTGTCTATGTGGTCAAGGCTGACAATGGCGTAGAAATTCGTCCGATTAAGATCAGCAATAGCGTTGGTAGTGACTCGGCGATCGCTAGTGGTCTACAGGTAGGCGAGAAGGTCGTGGTGGATGGGCAGTTTGCCCTTTCTGCTACGGCAAAGGTCGAGATCAAAGAGCCACAAAAATGAACATTACCCAACCCTTTATACGCCGTCCCGTCATGACTACCCTAGTCATGCTCGCCATCCTAATCTTTGGGTTTGTCAGCTATCGCCTATTACCAATTAGCGATTTGCCAACGGTGGACTTTCCTACAATTAGCGTCACGGCAACATTGCCGGGGGCTAGCCCTGAAACGATGGCAGCCTCTGTCGCTACGCCTCTGGAGCAGCAGTTCTCCTCGATCGCAGGTTTGGACTCGATGACCTCCAGTAGCGCCCTTGGGAACACCACAATTACCTTACAATTTAATCTCAATCGCCAAATTGACGGAGCCGCGCAGGATGTACAGGCGGCGATCGCTAAGGCGGCTAAGCAATTACCGCCCACATTACCCAATCCCCCCCAATATCGTAAGGTCAATCCCGCCGATCTGCCGATTCTCTTTATTGTTCTCAAATCCGATGTCTTAACTCTGGCGGAAGTGGATAAATATGCGGAGAACTTACTAGCGCAGAGGTTATCTACTGTTGATGGGGTGGCGTTGGTGACGGTTCAAGGCGCACAAAAATATGCGGTGCGAATTGAACTTGATCCTCAAGCCTTAAAAACTAAAGGAATCGGTATTGATGAAGTTGCTACGGCGATCGCTCAAGGTAATTCCAATCAACCAACGGGAACTCTCTATGGTGACGATCGCACCTTAACGATTAAGACTAACGCAGGGCTAGAAGATGCTGCCACTTACAGTAAGCTGATTGCCGCCTATCGCAATGGTGCACCTGTGCGTCTGAACGAAATTGGCACGGTTTCCGATAGTGTGGAAAACAACCGTCTAGCCACTTGGTACAACGGTACAAGAGGAATTGTTCTCTCGATTCAACGTCAGCCAGGAACAAATACCGTCGCAATTGTCGATACCTTAGAGAAATTACTGCCCACCTTCCGCGAACAGATTCCTGCGGCGATCGATATGGAGATTCTGTACGATCGCTCGCTATCCGTGCGTCATTCCGTTGAAGATGTGCAGTTCAGCTTGCTCCTAGCGATCGCCCTTGTGATCATGGTGATCTTCCTGTTTTTACGGAATTTTTACGCTACTTTGATCCCAAGCGTTGCCGTGCCATTGTCGATCGTCGCCACCTTTGGGGTGATGTATAAACTAGGCTATTCCCTCGACAACCTATCTTTGATGGCGCTGACCCTATCCGTAGGCTTTGTCGTGGATGATGCGGTGGTCGTACTGGAAAACATTGTCCGTCACTTAGAAATGGGTAAATCGCCCTATCAAGCGTCTCTCGATGGTTCCAAAGAGATCAGCTTTACAGTCCTATCGATGACGATTTCACTGGTGGCGGTATTTATTCCGATTCTGTTTATGGCGGGAATTATTGGTCGTCTATTCCAACAGTTTGCGGTTACAATTAGCGTTGCGATTCTGGTGTCAGGATTTGTCTCCATTAGCTTGACCCCGATGCTTTGCAGTAGATTCTTGAAGCATACTTCCCATAGCGGCAAGCCCCAGAATCTTGATAGAGCCAATTTAGCTCTTGATGGAAATTACAGTGAAGAACATGAAGATCATTCTGTTGTAAGCAATGGCAATGGTCATAATAGCCTGAACGGTCAAAGTAATGGTCATAATAACGGTCAAAGCAATGGTTTTAGCCATCTAGAAAGTGGCGGTGGTTTCTTCCAAAGCTTTTATGCATGGAGTTTGCGAAAAGCACTCAAGTACCATCGCGTTACTTCCTCAGTTTCCGCCGCTATTTTGATTGCCACAATCTTTCTATTTGGAATCGTGCCGAAAGGATTCATTCCCAATGATGACCTTAACCAGCTTTTAGTCACTACAGAAGCGATTCAAGGGGTTTCCTTTGAACAAATGTCTAAACTTCAAGGGCAACTTGCACTAATTGCTAGTAAAGATCCCGATGTAGAAGCAGTCAACTCCACCGTTGGAGCCTCTGGATTTATCTCCTTGCCCAACAATGGACGCTTGTTTATGCGCTTAAAAGAACGGAGCAAGCGATCGCGTAGTGTTGATGACATCATTCAAGATTTACGTCCGCAATTATCCAAAGTGCCTGGTATTCGGGCCTTCTTGCAAAATCCACCCACGATTCGCCTGAGCGCCCAAATTACCAAAGCAGCCTATCAGTACACCATTTCTGATACGGATATCGAACAACTCTATCGCACCGTTCCCGAACTAGAGAAAAAGCTGCGTCAGTTTGATAGCCTCCAAGATGTCACCAGTGACCTCCAGATCAAAAATCCTCAAGTCACCGTTGAGATTAACCGCGATCGCGCCTCGGCTCTGGGCATCACCGCCAGTCAAGTAGAATCAGCCCTTTCCTACGCCTATTCCACTCGCCAAGTCTCCACGATCTACGGTTCCGATAACCAATATCCTGTAATCATGGGTCTAAGCCCTGAATATCAAAAGGATTTGAAATCATTGGAATTGCTATCGGTGCGATCGAGCAGTGGTCAACTGGTTCCCCTTGGCACATTTGCCTCCTTCAAGCAAACCGTGGGCGCGTTATCGGTTAACCACCTATCACAACTACCTGCGGTGACAATTTCCTTCAACCTCAAACCAGCGATTTCCCTTAGTGATGTGGTAGGCAAAATCGAAGAATTCTCTAGAGAAACCCTACCTTCCACTGCTTCAGGAAAATTCCAAGGTACAGCCCAAGTATTCCAAGACTCCCAACAGGGCTTAGGCTTGTTGCTCTTAGCGGCGATCCTAGTCATCTATATCGTTCTTGGGATTCTCTACGAAAGCTTTATCCATCCGATTACGATTCTCACCAGTTTACCTTCCGCAGGTTTCGGAGCCTTACTCACCCTGCTGATTTTCCGCAGTGAGCTAAATGTCTACGCCTTTGTCGGCATTATTCTGCTCGTGGGTATCGTTAAGAAGAACGGAATTATGATGGTAGACTTTGCGATCGGCTCTCGTAAACAAGGTAGCACCGCCTACGATGCGATCTACGAAGCTTGCTTAGTCCGCTTCCGTCCGATCATGATGACCACCCTCGCCGCACTCATGGGAACCCTACCGATCGCCCTCGGTATCGGTGCTGGTGCAGAATCTCGCCGCGCCTTGGGCTTAGCCGTAGTTGGCGGTTTGCTCTTCTCGCAGTTACTCACGCTTTACATCACTCCAGTTTTCTATGTCTACATGGAAAGCTTACAAGAGCGCTGGAAACGTCGTGACATCCGCAAAAAGGAGAAGGCAAGAGAGGAACAGCCACTTCACCCCCCTGTGTCTCTCCCCCCTGCATTGTAAATAAAAGGCGGCGCAAAGCGCCGCTTTTTTGTTTTAATGGATAAATTCTCGACTGACAACCTACCTCTATCTTTATCTCGCCATAAAATAGAGGAATTAATGTTTTATGAACGAGGCTACTTGCTACGATTAAGCGATCGCTTGGATCGCCATAAATCTATTGGAGAAATGATATCGTTCTCAAATATGATGCTGCCTTTGAGTGGATTGATATTTTCTGATGGGGAGAGATTTACAGTTTTGGGAATGGGTTTACTGAATGCCAAGATGATACGATGCAGTATTTCTAGTTGGGTATCGTCTATGGTATCAATAGCTGTTTTTAAGGTTTCTCGACTAATTATGAGTTTAACCAAGGTAAGAATTTGTTGTTGATGGTTATTTTAGCAAAAAGGAAATAGCTGTGTAAATTTGGCGATCGCTAATCTCTCCATAAAAATCGCTAAGAAGAATAAAGCTCTTTTTCATTCAGGAATAACTTTCCAGTTTTCAGGATTAGCCAGCATATACTGACGGAGACGATCTAATTCCCGATCACTTCTGACAATTCTTTCATGATAGTTTCGTTGCCAGATAGACACGCCCGAACTCTGAGTGATTTTATTGATTTTGCGGGTAGAAATGGATTTGAAATTTTGAATGATCGTTGCTAATGAAATAGATTGCTCAGCCTGTTCTGAAATGACGATAATTCCATTTAGGTGGTCGGGCATGAGGATAAATTGATCAAGTTCCACGTTAGGGAAATGCTGAGGAATTCTTTGCCAAATTGCAGAAACAATCTGACCAGTAACATTTAGCTGCATTTCTCCATTATTTACCGCTCCCAATAGATGCTGTCTTTGAAAGGTGCAGATAGTTACAAAATAAGCTCCCGATTGAGAATAGTCGTACCCCTGTAAACGTATAGAGCGCCGATGATGAATTTCTGGGTCGTAAGACATAGGAACGAATAAACGTAAAAATGTAGGGGTAGAGCATTTGCGCCACTATTTATAAATTATCACCACAATCTCTATACGCAAATGCTCTACCCTTTTCGCTGTTACCAATAAATTATCGCTGCGGTTTGGGAATTGTTGCTGATTTACGAAGGTTTAGGGCAGAGCATTACCGATTTAAATGAATCTTAAGATTTATAAATTGTGGTGGTAATGCTCTGCCCCTTCAGGATTTTGTTGTTTTGGAATTACTAAAAATATATTTTTGATTATCTTGAAACAACTAAATTGGTTTCGCTGGGATTGAACAGTTGACGTTTAGAAGCATTTAAAAATTCAATGCTAACGGGTTCTTGGGCTTCGTTGTAGCTAACAATTACGCCGCCTTGCTCGGATATGGCATCGTATGGTAAGTCGTCTTGCAAGATGAAAATGAGAATATCTGCTTCTGCATCGTATTTAACATTCATGGTTGTTCTCCTGCCAATAGCGTTTAACACAGACTACTATGTTTATCATTTTTGGGAAACTACTGAGGTTGATGAAGTTTGCTGCTTGTAGCAAAGAAATTCTGTGAAGTCTTTAACTTGCAGAATTGATTCTTCTGGAAGTAGTTCTAATAATGCTAAAAGTTGTTGCCTTACTTTCTGTTTGTCGCTTTGTTGATGAGCATTTATTGGGTTTATTTGGTGAGGATAGAGCGTTTCTACATCTAGGGTGTCACGAAATGATTCGGGATCGTCTTGAGCTACTTCGATCATATCGCCTTCAGTGGTGAACTTTAGCCATCCACCAAATAGTTCGACTAGGTAGGCTTCGCCATCTTTAAAGATTTCCACGATCGCGCCATCAGTCCCTTGTGGGGCAATTCCACCAGAGTGAAGCTGAATGTCTTGATTTAAGGTGACGGAATCAAACATTTTAAATTTACTCATTTTTGCCTCCTGCTGCGTTGTGGTACTGCTGTTACAAATCTAGCAATGTTTTTGCCTTTCAGCACAATCCAAGCGGTGAGGATTTCCCTTAATTGTTCACGCTGATCAGTTAACGAAATAATTGCTGTATATCTATCTCCATAATCATCTTGACGCTGAAATACCAAATCTTGCGGTGTAACTTTTTGCAAAACTGCGTCACAGATTGATTCGGCGCTGTCATATCCCATCACATTCTGCCAAAATTGACTTTTATCGCCGCCTTTGCCTTGTTCGCCGCTATAGCTAAGCAGATATTGTGCTTTGGCGAGTGGGAATTCGAGGCGATCGATCATGATTGGGAGAAAAAGTTTGTTTTGGTGGCAATTCTAGGAAAAAAGCAATTTGTTATGACAGTTTAGCATTTCATTTATATCAGCATCGCTAATCTCTCCACAAAAATAGCGATCGCTCTATCGAAATCCATCCAAATTGGCGAACCTGACCAGCAAATAGAACTAGCCAAAGCATCGGGATGGGGAACCCTCACCGATATCTGGGTGGGAGCGAACCATCAAGGAAACACATGGCAGTACCGCTGCTATGAAAGACTTTGCCAACTGCTCACAACTGCCGAAATCCAAGCCGCCAAATCAGCCACTGCGACCGCATACCAAACCAGTTTTGAAGTCATCCGCGCCATGTGGGACTTACTCGCCGCGATCGGATTTACTGGCGGATCGATCCTTGAACCCGCTTGCAATACCTTATCCTTTATGGGTTGCCAGCCTCAGAATATGAGAATTAAATCTCGATGGGTAGGCGTAGAGCTAGATCCCACCTTTGCCCAAATCGCGAGATTGCTTTACCCCGAAGCCCAAATTTATGCTCAAGGTTTCGAGAAAGTGAGCCTATCAGATAGCAGCTTTGACCTAGCGATCGGTAATGTCCCCTTTGGCAATTACAAGCTATTTGATTCCCGATATGCCCACCTAAATCTAAGCGTGCATAACTATTTTTTCGCTAAATGTACCGATTTAGTGCGCGAGAATGGTTTGCTGTGTCTGGTTATCCTAGCGTCAGTTCGACAGCATCACAACATTCATATTTTCGTTGTAAGATCTCAATTATGAGAGATATAACTTGAGGAAGTAATAGCAAGTATTCAAACTGGCGAAATAGTCTATGTCTAAAAATATTGTGGATGTTCGACAGGGAAGTTATAACAGAAGAACTAAAAAGTGAACTAATCCTTGGTTGGATTGAGGTTTTTTAGTTCTTCTGTTATATAAACTTATAGCAAGCCTTCAGCTACTAGCCACTTTTCTTCTTGTTTTTGCGTCAAATCACTTAAATCTCTTAGAGCGATCAACAAATCTGACCAGCTATTCGCTGGGATTACCTGATGTGAGTTGTTTATATATGGTACATTGGCAACGTATTTTTGCCCCGATTCTGATACGGAAACTACCGATCTGAATTCATTGCAAAATTTTTCTACATCTTTTTGACTTACTACTCTTGCAAACATAATTTTAATCCTATTTTTAAATAATTACCATGCTGAATCTTAGTGTAGCTGACACCTATCGAGAAATACATCTTAGGTATTAACTATTGAGATTACAGGCTTAAACTAATTACATTTATAATGAATTAATATCAACTTGTTTTCTTAAATCTATCAGAGCAAGTGTAAATTTGAAAGCATTGTGGACACTTTCTTCTAGTTTAGGATCATTAATTTTTGATTCAATATCAGCGATATCTTGAGTAGTGAATTGATTTATTGAAGGGTGATAATTTTTGTCAGGCAAACTCCATAGGCGTATAGTTTTATCTTTCTGAGTAGCTGCTAAAAATTGCCCATCTGGACTCAACGCTAATGAAGTTGTAGACCAAAAAATACAGGGATGACCAGTGAAAGTTTTAAGATGATTTCCATCAGGTAAGCTCCATAAACAAATTGTTGAACCTTTCGCTCCATATGAAGCTAAAATACGACCATCGGGACTGATTAAGAGCTTCTTAGAAGTTATATCATGACCAGTGAGAGTTTTAAGATGATTTCCATCAGGTAAACTCCATAAACGAACTGTTCTATCATAACTAATTGAAGCTAAAATACGATTGTCGGGACTGATTACTAGAGAAGTAATCCTATCCTTGTGACCAGAAAGAGTTTTAAGATGATTTCCATCAGGTAAACTCCAAAGGCGTACAGTATTATCTCCACAAACACTTGAAGCTAAAATTCGGCTGTTGGGACTAATTTCTATAGGAGCATTTCCATCAATAATCTTTTTGTTACCACTAAATGAATATTCATCATTAATTAATGAAAATGAAAACAAAAATACGCCAGACTTTTTACCTGCATAATACTTTTTACCTGCATAAAAAGGTATTGCTAGATTCTGACTATTGGGACTAAATTTGGGGCGATCCAGAGATAAATAGTCTAAACTAATATTTAAACGGTAATTAGGATTAGGCGGTATATTCAATACTTTTAGCCCGGCTATCTCACTATTGTTGAGATGCCAATCCGTTTCTGTATCCTCACTACCTGAACAAGTCATAACTAGAATACGACGATCAGGACTAATGGTTATAAGTCCGCTTGACAAAAGATTACTCGCTCCATTAATAGTAGCAAACTGCTTCATTTCGGGAAATGTATATAGCTGTATTTCTTTCCGTCTCTTATCCCAAAATGTATCATATCCAATAACTTTAATTCCAGTAAATGTATCTTTATCAACTTCAATTCCAGTATTGGTTCTAATGTGATTATCATCAAGTAAGCTCCAGTACTCTCCTCTATCTGTGGTTAAGATGCGGCTATCAGGACTCACTGCTATATTCTGACAACCGCCAGGATTAGAACTAGTCAAGGTTTTATAAAAAAATGGCTGGCTAAATAAATATGTAACTGTTCCAAAACTTTCTACTTTAGTTTTGCTTGATAAAGTCAATAGGTTTCTTACAATAGCTTCTTCATTCGGGTTAAACCAATTGCGGGGTCTGTTGGCTAATTTCTCTAGCAGATTTTTACTCCAGATAGGAGGTGCGTTACACAAAAATCTCCATATCTCTTTTCTGTCTAATTTAATCATCAAAATATCAACACAAATTTCCCATTCTCGATCTGTTATTTTCTCGCCTTCAAAATCATTATTGGCATTAGTCAAAATTTTGATCAATTCAAGCCTAGTAGACATTTTGGATCTCTTGGAAACTTCCGCTTTTGCCGCTTTACTTGCTGATTGATAGGCTTGAATTAAAAGAGTTTGATCAAAGTCCAGACTTTCATACTTCTGCCAATTACCCAGCAAAAAGTAGAATAATGCTTTAGTAATTGTCTCACTAGGTTCATAGTTGTATCTCTGAATGATGGACTTTAGCTGGGAATCAGGATTCTCAACCCAAGATTTGCACACAATATCAATGGATTGTTTATCCTTTAAATTGCGTAATGCTGCTAAAGCAATAGTGATTACTATACGATCACGACTCTTTGTCACTGCCTCTGATAAAATGGCAACTGATTGACTTGCTCCCTTACCTTTTGCTAGTTGCCAAGTTGCCCATAGTCTTAACATCCAACCAATTAAAGGAAAATTATTATAAATACAGCGTGATAAAAATTGATAGTTTTGCGGTTTCATGGATGATATATCTGATAGGCCTTAGAAGTATAAACAAAAAGCAGCGAGTTTTTCATCAATAAATGTCATAACCTTAACTATTGATCTTCTATGGCAAGCGATTGAGAACAAACAACGCATGATTTCGCAGGTGATGTCGGGCGATCAAACGCGCCTCACTGTAAAATAGTTATTCAAGCTTACACACAGGTACTAGATTTAAGCGATCTCTATTCTCAATAAGGAAAGGCACTATGAACGCAATTAAAAACGAAATAGCACAACGTCTAGAGATTATCCCCGACGATAAACTAAGAGAAGTTCTTAGCTTCTTAAACTATCTGGTATGGCAAACTGAAAACCCTCTAACTCAAGAAGATCAAAATTGGTTAGAGAGCGAATTATCAGGTTTGGATAACTATGAACCCTACGAATGGCAACAGGGAGAACTCCAAGAAGGACAACCCATTAAATTTATCGCGGAAACAGGAAAAATCGAGATTGGCGTATGACAGAACAGATTTTACAAATTGGCGATGTCATCACAGCAAAATTTCCTAGCCAAAATCCTAGCGGTAGAGAGCAAGAAGGCTACAGACCCGCAATTGTCGTAGGACTTCCAAGCCGATTAGGGAGGCTTCGCTTTCCACTGGTATTTGTTGTACCCATGACAACAGATCGAGGACAAGAATGGGCTGCAATCAATCCCCATTTATATGTGCGATTTGCGGCTGGTGTCGCTGGTTTAAAATCACCGTCAATTGCCCTATTGGATCAAGTTCGCGCAATCGATATTTCTCGTATCGTGGCATATCGAGGTAGTCTCACCACTCAAGAATATGCAGCGATCGCTAAATCACTTCAGCAAATCATGAAACCTGATTAGAAGTTCCACCCTTTTTATAAAGATGTCGGCGATCGCACCCATCGTACCATCGAAGATATTGATGAGACTGTCCTCAATGCCGCCCAAATGAAAGCGATCGCATCGGGAGATCCACTGATTATGGAACGTGCTACCCTTGAAGCCGAATTGCAAGGACTAGGAATGCAATTGCAAGCCTATAACGATACGCAATTTAGGGACAAATCCAAGATTCAGTATCTAGCTGACATGGTAAACACCAACCATCCTGCCAACATTCAGCATATTCAATCAGACCTAACCACAGTCGCTAAAGCCAACCTGAAGCAATTCATCAGCGATCGCGGTGTGATGTTGGATAAAGCCGTGCTGATAGCCGATCATATTTCTGAACAATTCCAAAAGCTGAGAGATAGCTATCGGTTAACTCAAATCCAAATCGGACAATTTGCAGGACTGAATGTGTATCTGAGCAGATTTGGCTCTGAGGTCAATGGCTCGATTGGTATGAGCATTAGTTCAGGCTATGAATTTAATGTTGATTGCCACAATCCGCATAGTTCTCTTTTGCATGTGGTGAGGAATGCGATCGCTGCCAAATTGACTACTGCCCAAGAAACCCTCGAACGCGATCGGCAAGAACTACCAATCTTGCAAAAGCGCGTCAGTCAGCCGTTCGATCAACTTCAGACATACCATGAAAAAGCAAATCGGTTAGAGTTTCTCAAGCAACTCTTTGACGCAATTGCTAACGAAGCACCCGTGGATAACGATGATCAAGATCCTAATCTTGATGATGAGGAATTGACTGACTCAAGAGAGATATTTTGGCAACGTGATTCTGTAGTCGCAAAGTTGGAACCCCCATCAACAGCGATCGTGGAAGCATTGTTGCCGAGACAGTTTGAGGATTGGGTATCAGGTGATGCTGATAACTGGCTTGAACAAATCGCGCAGATTGTTAGCACTGTTGAGATTGAAATTCCTGTGAATGGCGATCGGCTTTTGCAGTTTCTGCAACCGCAGGTATTCAAGCCGTTGTCTGAATTCATGCTTTTAGAAAGAGGAGGTAAGCAACTTGTGATTCCGCATAAAAATGTAAATGAGGAGAGAGAACAGTTGAAGTTGTTCTAAATCACAAAAAAGCGATCGCACTATATTCCTAAGTATGTTAGCTTTATATTATGTGATTATATGACTAAAACTACTACTCACGGCTAGGGATGAATAATGCTAGAAGTTACCTTGTCACAACATTATCAGATTTCTATCCCACAGGAAATTAGAGATTTGTTAAATTTACAAGTGGGGCAGAAGTTTTCGGTTGTTTTAAAAAATGATTCGATTACGCTTGTCCCTAAATCTTCTATGCAATCATTCCGAGGTATCTTAGAGGGAGCTAATACTCACAATGTACGCGATCGCAGTGAAAGAGTATGAAGTTTCTAGTTGATACTCGTGGATGGTTAGAGTGTAAACTCAGATTATTAAAGAGGTAATTGCTATGAGTCAATATGTTTTACTTCGCATTCAGTCTCTTCAAGAAGAACTTGAAAGTTTAAAAAAGATTGTCAGTCATCAATTGTTGCAGAATCAGCGTAAAACTACTTCTATCAAGGGTCTATGGAAAGATTTTGAGATAAATGATGATGATTTTGCTGATGCGAGAGGTGCTGTTTTTAAGGATGTAGCTTCCCAGACCAGACAAAATTAAATCAACCTGTGATAGCTTTGTATGTGTAATTTCCTAACCAAAAGTCATGAGCGTATCATCACCCCAAATTTCAACGTTGGTTAAAATTATGGAGTCTTTGCCTGTCAGTTTGCAGGAGAGAGTTACCGATCATTTGCGAGAATATATTAATGACCTACAAGATGAGATTAAGTGGGATAACTCCTTTGCAAAGAGCCAATCAAAGTTAGTGGCAGCGGCAAGAATCGCTAAACAAGAGATTGCAGAAGGTAAAGCAGTTGTTCTTGATTTTAACCAGCTATGAATTCATCCATTTTACCTTGATTCCATTTCATTAGCCTCCACTACAACAAAACTCTATCTCTTTGCAAGAATTCTGTCATATTCAGCGTGTGAACCTATCCAAAACCACACAATCTTTTCTTCTCCTATTTTGATAATTCCCAATGCTCTCCATCCGATTCCGACTCTGACTGACCAGATATTTTCGTTGTTTCTAAGCTGCTTAAATTCTAAACTTGGATGAAATGGATTATCTTTCCAAAGTTGGTAGTTTTTCTTTGCAGTTTCTTTGATATGTTCAGGTAATCTCACAAAAAGTTTGCGAAAATCCTTAGTTCTAGATGACTTCATTATTCTTCACCAAAACCTTTTTCTTCAGTTTCACCTTTTTCGTCTTCAATGAGTGCTGCTTGAGCCATTTCTTGAAATATAACTAAATCGATATTTGGATTTGCTAGGGTTTCCTGCCACTTTAATTCATTGTGAATATCTTCTAGTAGCTGGTGGGCAATTTCATCTTGGAGATGTACTGAGAGCTTTTGAGCTTCTTTGAAGGCTTTTTCTAGTAGTTTAGTCATAGTGGTTTCTAGCATTGTAAATATATTTTATGATAATGCTTTTTCGCGATCGCCTATCCAAAAAATTAGACCTGATCGCCTTTACAAGCATGACAACCAACAAGCGATCGCATCTAAAAAAAGATCGCCAATTATTAATCTTCAAACTTACGCGATCGCCCCAGATCACCTACCAGTTCATCTTGAATCTCTGGATAGCCAAGGTTTAGTATTACAATTGTTAGATGCCGAGTCAAAATATTTCATGTCATCTAACCATGATCTGTTTGAGGTATTAGAACTCGTAGATATTATTCCGATACCTATAAATATTCCAGAGATCACACCGATGACGATATGTATATGCTTCACTTTCTCCATCGTTCTCCCACCTTGCGTAAATACTAAAAATTTTTAAGTGACACTTAATACCGTGGGCTATTACAAGAATATGCGCCGCCCATATGGTACGTTACTCCATGCGTACACTCTGAACCAGGGGATCTCTGGGTTTCTTTAGGAGAGAATACAGAAACCACGACAAAAACAGTAAAAATACTTATGCCTAAACCTTTTAATAGTCCTGAATAGTCACCCATATTTTTCATTAAACCCATGCACAAATGAATAGAGATTTCATCATGGAATTTATAGGTCCACCAGTACCTTGCATACAATATCTATGCCTCTAGCCATAACTCTCGTCTACACATCCCCTAAAAGAAGGGATTATAATTGTGATTAGAACGATTAAGCCAATAAGAGGTAATGGTGAAGTATTATTTTTATTTTCATTCATGAATTATTCTGATTTTGAATGTCTAACATCAATATGACTTAATCATTTTCACGAAACATCATTGTTTCAGGGGCGAATTCTTAACGAAAAATCAAGGATTTTCACCCAATTGCGTAAGTCATAATCAATTTCTCACGCAAGTAATCAATCTTCTAGATGAGCTATAGAACTATCGCCCACCGAAGTAAGTGCTGCCTTTGCCAGATCTACCAGTCCCACCTACACGGCGACTACCTGTACGCCCTCTTGCTTCAGCAGGAAGATCAAGAAATGCATTAGTCACAGAAGAAGTCATTGATTGCAAAACATTTGAATTTGACGATGGAATAATCGGGGCAGGGATTACAATAGATGTAGTTACTGCAAATAATAGGAAGGGGAAAATCGATTTAAACTTCATGCTAATCCTAAAAAAGTTATGCAATTGCTGGTATTCTTCTATGTTATACATCTATAGTTAAAATAAAAAGCGGGAAAAGACGGTTACAATCGGGCTTGTGGATTTATGGCTTTGTAAGCATGGACGTTAAAGAATTGTTGAAATTTGTTGATGAGAGTATGTTTGCGAAGACGGGGAAAAGACTTAATGATTTACAGCGTCAGGTGATTGAGGGGGCGCTAAAGCATCAGAAATATGTGGATATTGCCGAATCTTTTGAGAGGAGTGAAGGTCATGTTAAAGATACTGGTTATGAGATTCTACAAATACTTTCAGATATTTTTGAAGAGCCAGTTAAAAAAGGGAATCTTAAATCTGTTTTAGAGAGGCAGAGAAGTATAAATTTTAGTGTTGGCGATGGAAGTTATGGAAATATCGGTCATGTTATTGGTTGTGTAAGTTTTGATCGCGATCGTCCTAAATCAAAATCAGATCAAGTTCCATTAGCAAAGCCTGATTCTCAACAAAATAAGCACATATCAAAAATCAAGAGATTGCAAGATCTTGGCTTGACCAATGAAGAAATTGCAGAATTATTAGAGATTCCTTTAGAATCAATTGAAAGCTTGCCTTAAATAATTTGAATTGAGTATGGCAACCAACAAGATAAAACTTAGGATTCATCTTGCATAAAATGCTTCTCATGGGCAGGTTTGATGCTACGCCAAATGTAATCACTGTAGTCTTTTCTATCTAATAGAGAGAATAAAATACTGTGATTTTGGCAAGTTAAGAAATGTTTGGCTAGTTCCTTGCGATCCACCATTGCCACAATCCGTTCAAAATCAGTGCGATCGCAGATTCTTGTAGCGTGTGTTAAGAAAATGTAACACACCCTGTTTTTGTTTTAACGAAAGCAATCTATTCGGAGAAGTTTCTGGTCAGTTATAATACCAGATAAGGATCTAGGAATTTACAATCATGGCAGTCCGTCAACCCCGCTATAGCAAAGAAGAGTTTGCCCAACGCGGCGATCTAATTTATCAAACGCAAATACGCCCACAAGTTGAAGCAAGTAATCATGGCAAAATAGTTGCCATTGATATTGAGACTGGAGATTTTGAGGTAGCTAATTCACCGATGTTAGCAGTTGATAAACTTTATGAACGTAAACCCGATGCTCAACCTTGGGTGATTCGGATAGGACATAGAGCCGTCTTCCGCTTTGGCAGTCGCAGCCTGAGAAAACCCGTATGATGTTCGGTTTTGTCAATAATAATTGTGAAGCAATTATCAAAGTTGCAGTGGGTCGTATCGGTTCACCCAAAATAGCTCTTGATGCTGTCATTGATACAGGATTCACCAGCTTTTTGTCTTTGCCGCTTTCTGTCATCACAGATCTTGGATTGCCTTGGCACTATCGAGATATTGGCACATTAGGCGACGGGAGCGAAGTCGTTTTTGAAATATACAAAGCTTCTGTAATCTGGGATGGTCAGGAGCAAATTATTGATGTGGCGGCTTCTGATGCAGATCCATTAGTGGGGATGGGTTTGTTGTATGGTTTTAAACTTCAGATTGAAGCAGTTGAAGGTGGGCGCGTTACAATCGAAGCCTTGACTTAGCTTCAGTTCCGAGAAGTTATCCGCGATTCTTTTCAGGATGCGTTCCGATGCTCAGAGTTTGTCAAAATTCCTTAGCAGGAGTTTTAATGAAAATTAAATTGAGGAAAAGGATTGAACCAATGAGCTTGAAATACAATCTGTCAGATTTACCAACTGGAAGTGAATCAAGGCAGAGCCATGTAGAATTTATTCGAGTAAACCTAGAATTAATGTTAGCCGTAGCATGGAATGGCTACGAAAGTGAAGGAAGAGGCGCGATCATCATTGACGTAAACCTATCCAAAGCATCACAAATTGGCATAAATCCATATCAACGTTGGCTGAACTCGGAGAGCTATGGTAGCTATCTGAGTCTCGCCACTGTCAAGAGAATAGCCACAGAATCAGGCTATCCAAATCCCTTTCAAGGAGAAGAGAAGAGGCAAATCAACGAATATAAGCCAGAAAAGCAAGTAGTAGTATGTTTTATCCGTTCCGATGGCGGATTTAGCTCCTATGTAATCGCCCATCCATTTCTAACCACAAAACAAGCTTACGAAGCCAATAAATCAAGGCTAAAAGCCGAGTTTGCCGTGGATTCACCCACCTAAAACTTGCAACGATTCTAACCACCCAAAAGCCTCCTGATTTCTATCGGGAGGCTACTTTTTTATGGAAATAAATATGACATTACATAGAACTAAAAGTATCTTGTGCGGACTGTTGCTATTAGCGATCGCCACTCCTAACGACTGCCTCAGCCAAAATCTTCACCGCTTGAGGTGACTTATCCTTACTCAGAGCCAGAGCCGCCCGTTGACGAATACAACTACCAAAAACAGGGAAATCGCTGTAAATGCGTTCAGATAAGACTTGATATGAGTTACTCATGAATTGCTTTAACTCCTGATATCTAATTGTAAAGGCACAAACTGCTGTTCCGCCTGCTTCACCTCCGCAAACGAAGCCGACTGCGCTCGCCCCTCCCGCAACCACTCACGCAGAGCCGTAATCCTCTCCCGTTGCGAGATCGAAAGTGGTACTTGACGCTTCAGCGCTTGCGATAGATCCGCAGTCGTGAACTCGCGGTTTTGATTGAAACCAACATACATCCCATCAATGATCGCCTGTTCAATTTCCGCACCCACATAGCCCTCCGACTCCCGCGCCAAACGCTCCAAATCAAAATCATGATTCATCCGTCTACGCTTGCGTAAATGTACCGATAAAATCTCCTTCCGCTCATCCTTAGTTGGCAAATCCAAAAAGAAAATCTCATCAAAACGACCGCGCCGCAATAACTCAGGCGGTAAACTGCTGATATCATTGGCAGTCGCCACCACAAAACAAGGCGCAGTCTTTTCCTGCATCCAAGTCAAAATCGCTCCAAATACCCGCTTACTCGCACCACCATCCAGACCACCAGAGGCAAACGCCTTATCAATCTCATCAATCCAGAGAATACAAGGCGCAACCGTTTCTGCCAATTTCAAAGCGCGTCTGGTACGCTCCTCCGACTCACCCACCAGCGAACCGAACAAAGCCCCCACATCCAAACGCAGTAGCGGCTTGATTGAGATAGGTAGATGCTAGAAAAAGAGGGAAAGTAGATTAAAATTTGCTTCCCCTCTTTTTTGTCAATAATGATGGAACATCATTCAATTTCAATATCAAATTCACTGGATGGAATGTCATTTGATGAGTCTTCGATGTCGATGTCAAATTGTTGCCTGAGATCGATGAGTGCAAGGATGAACTTCAGTGTGTTACGGAAACTTTCCTCTATTGCGGGATCATTAACCTTTGATGATATTTCAGCAATATCTTGATTTGTAAACTTGCTAATTGGAATATTGCTATTCCTAAGAGGTAAATTCCATAACTTAATAGTATGTTCGTCAGTAGTTCCTACCAAAATATTACCATCAGGACTAATTTGTGCAGATCGAATACTAAAATTGCTCATGGTTTTTAAAAGATTACCATCAGGCAAATTCCATAAACATAAACTTTTTTTAGCAGATCCGAAGATCACCGATGTAAGAATACGGTTGTCAGGACTAATTTGTAACCCTAACCCAGGACCCTCAATACCACTGGTGGCACTGAGGGCTAGAGTTTTTATTAAACTACCATTAGCTAAACTCCATAAGTGGATAGGATAATCGGACAATTCCGTCATTTCTTTTCTTATTTGCTTCGGAAATCCATATCTTGGGAATGATTTGTCATCATGTGCTGAAACTAAAATACGACTATCATGACTAATGGCTATATCAGTACAATTTAAAAGGGTCTTGAAATGATTGCCATCAGGAAAACTCCACAAATCAAAAGTCTTCAAGTGGTCAGAATATTTATAGCTTGCTGCTAAAATATGACCATTGGGACTAATTGGCTTAATAGTATAAAATCCATATCCAAAACAATAAGATAAAGATGTATCTTGTGTAAAAATCGCATGATTCCCATTAGATAAATTCCACAAACCAATTTTTCCGTGTCCACTTCCAGAAACTAGAAATCGGCTATCAGGGCTAATTACCATATGAAATCCTTGAAAAAAAGTGCTAGGTGTACTAAAATTTAGAAAAAATTCTAGTTCTGAACTACCCCATCTTACTGGAATTAAATCAATAGGGCTTGGAATAGATCTAAGATAATCCCCACTAGGTAAACTCCATATGTCGATAGTCGTTTCTTTTGGAACTCGCTTTGCCGATTCCTTTTGTTGACCATTCGCATCATAACAACCAGACGACCCGCCAAAATAAGAACGTGAAGTCAAAATCCTACCATCAGGACTAATTGCCAAGCTAGTCTTGGAGTGTCGATTTCCTGGGCTAACAGAAGGAGGAACTTTAACTTTGAGAGTTCTAATATGATTTCCACTAGGCAAACTCCATAGATTAATCTCAGTGCTTCTATAGTCTCCACCTGAAGATACTAAAATCTTGCTATCGGGACTTACTGCTAAAATTCCAATTTCTGGAATAAAATGGGACTCACTACTAATATTTTGAATGGTTTTTAAAAGATTGCCATCAGGTAAACTCCACAACCAAATTTTGCGTTTATTTTGTTCATTTTGTCCTAATAGACCAAACAAAATGCTGCTGTCAGGACTAAAGTATAGAGTCCATGTACGCCGACTACTTGAGTCCCTATCGATATTTTCGGCTAAAGTTATATGCTGGGATTCTTGTATGAGTAGATATGGAATTAATGCAAAATCTTCTTCTTTGGAATTTTCTGATAATGCAAACAATTTTTTTACTATAATTTCTTCATCCTGCCTAAACCACTTATAGGAAGCTTTTGCTAACTTATCAAGAAGTTTTTTACTCCAAATAGGAGGTGCATTATATAAAAATCTCCATATCTCTTTTCTGTCTGGTTGAACTCCTAAAATATCAATAAAAGTTTTCCAATCTTTTTCTGTCATTTTTTCGGCATTAAACCCGCGCTTCGTGCTAGTCAGAATTTTGATCAACTCAATTCGCCCAGCCACCCTAGATTTTTCACCTATTTGAGCCTTTAATTCCTTACTTGCTGCTTGATAAGCCTTAGCCAAGAGGCTTTGATCAAAGTCGATATCTTCATATTTTTGCCACTCTCCCAATAGGAAATAAAACAGAGCCTTAGCGCTTGCATCAATAGGTTCATAGTTACCCTGCTTAATAATTATCTGTAACCGAGAATTCTGATTCTCAATCCATCGCCTACATAAAAAATCAGTTGTCTTTCTATTTGTCAGTTCAGCGATACAAGTGCTTGCAGCACTAGCGATTTGGGTATCCTTATCGTCAAGCGCTAACAATAAAGGCTCTAAAACTTCTTCCCCTCTCTTTTTTACTCCATCCAACGTCCCAACTTTCAAAGCTGATAATACTAAAAACTTTGGCTCAGTAGAAACATAGCGGCGATTTTTGAGGATTGTAGTTAGATCTTTATGCCTTGACTCTGCCCAAACCTGAGACTCTGCCCAAACCTGACAAAAAGCATTGATAGAATCGCGATCGCGTAAATTGCGTAAAGACTCCAAAGCGATCTTAATTACCTTGCGATCGCCACTCCTAACGACTGCCTCAGCCAAAATCTTCACTGCTTGAGGTGACTTATCCTTACTCAGAGCCACAGCCGCCCGTTGACGAATACAACTACCAAAAATAGGGAAATCGCTATAAATGCGTTCAGATAAAACTTGATATTCGTTACTCATGATTTATTTTAACTCCTGATATCTAATTGTAAAGGTACAAACTGCTGTTCTGCCTGTTTTACCTCCGCAAACGAAGCCGACTGCGCTCGCCCCTCCCTCAACCACTCACGCAGAGCCGTAATCCTCTCCCGTTGCGAGATCGAAAGCGGCACTTGACGCTTCAGCGCTTGCGATAGATCCGCAGTCGTGAACTCTCGGTTTTGATTGAAACCAACATACATCCCATCAATGATCGCCTGTTCAATTTCCGCACCCACATAGCCCTCCGACTCCCGCGCCAAACGCTCCAAATCAAAATCATGATTCATCCGCCGACGCTTGCGTAAATGTACCGATAAAATCTCCTTGCGCTCATCCTTAGTTGGCAAATCCAAAAAGAAAATCTCATCAAAACGACCGCGCCGTAATAACTCAGGCGGTAAACTGCTGATATCATTGGCAGTCGCCACCACAAAACAAGGCGCAGTTTTTTCCTGCATCCAAGTCAAAATCGCCCCAAATACCCGCTTACTCGCACCACCATCCAGACCACCAGAGGCAAATGCCTTATCAATCTCATCAATCCAGAGAATACAAGGCGCAACCGTTTCTGCCAACTTCAAGGCACGTCTAGTACGCTCCTCCGACTCACCCACCAACGAACCGAACAAAGCCCCCACATCTAAACGCAATAGCGGCAATCGCCACAGCCCACCGATCATCTTCGCAGTCAAACTCTTACCCGTCCCTGGAATACCGATGAGGGCAATCCCCTTGGGCGAAGGCAGTCCATAGTTACGCGCCTCCTCACTAAAAGCACGTTCGCGCAACCGCAACCAACCCTTCAAGACCTCCAAACCGCCCACATCCGCCGCCGTCTCATGGATCGCAAAAAACTCTAAGGCTTGACTCTCCTTAATGATTTGCTTCTTCTCTTCCGTCACCAAACCAATATCTTGATCGTCCAAAACGCCATTACTCACGATCGCCTTGGCAAATACCCGTTGCGCCTGAGATGCGGTCAACCCTAGCGCCGCTTGTACCAACTTTTCCCGTCCCAGTTTAGTTAAATTCACCTTCACCCCTGGGGTTTTCGATAGTCCTGTCAGCACTTGATCTAGCTCATTAGCCACGGGCAGAGGAAACTCTTGCAGCACCGCAATATCCTTTAACTCTTCAGGCAACTTGCTGTGGGGTGTCGTGAGAATGATCGACTTTTTGGTGAACTTCAACTGTTGTGCCGCATTGCGTAACTTGCGCTTAATTTGAGGATTTGTCCAACAATCATGGAAATCCTTAAGAATAAACAGCGTATTCCCATCCGCTTTATCAATTTGTTCCAACGCCGATAGAGGATCTTTGGCTGCCAATAACGTGCCTTTCCAATTGCTGACCGCCTTAAAGCCATCCCCCGCATCCCAACTCAGGCAAGGACGATCATTGCGATCGCACACCGCTTTGATCGTCTGGATTACCCGTTCTTCTTCAGGCGTAATCAACACAATCAAAGTAAACCGAGCGCGTAGATAGAGATCTAGTTCTTGATCGAAACTCATAAAATTACCAACCCACCGATTGTTGTTCTTGCCAAGTCACCTGTGCTGATGTCTCATCTGCTTCGGGAGTCATCTCCCGCAATAACACCTGACCACCTAAAACCGCTTCAAGGTCTTTGGTTAAGTCTAAACATTGTGTCCCTTTCGCCCCCCTGATTTCCAGACGCACTTGACCATCCTTCTCGATAAATATATCAATCTCTTGTAGTTCCATAATGGTTTTACGATCAACCCTAAGATTTATTTTCCAATCCTCTGATACTACTTCTAAGTTGAGCCTGTTGAATTCTTTGAGCAAAATATTTTTCAAAAATTGCGAATTCTGATTTCTGCTCTGGTTCGCACCAATAATGCGATAGTCGCCCAATGATTCCGCAGATCCAATCAGCACATTGCAAAGTTTGGTATAAGTGGCTTTCAGCCTGAATCGGTGGTTCCACTATATTTTTGCGTGGATCGGAACCAAACATAGTGAGTGATGACGTTTCCACGATCTCACTACGCATTATATTTTCCTCCTGTTGATCCAGCATCAATATAAACTGAGCTTTCCTTAATTCACACTCTTGATCTATCCGTTTAATCGCTTCTTTAAGAACGGAATGATATAGCTTTTTTGAGTCGTGAGTTTCTTCACCCAAGCGCTTTTCAATGCCTACATAGAATATAAATCCATTCCGCTTTCTGATATCGTTAATTAAGCGAAATGTTGAATGCTTTAACTCTGGATACTTTTGAATATTCTTGACTGTATATAGCGCTGAACCCTTCTTTTCCCATTTTGCAGGGTGTATGCCACTACGATTCAGTTCAAACTGAAGCAAGTTATTCTTGTGTTTAAAAAAATAGGTTGAAAAGGATCTAACTTCTTGATAGGGTAAAACTAAACCAGCTAACCCAAAAACTGGATGCGTTTTATGTTTATCATCGTCTGCACTGATGTACGGACCTATGTGACCGAATTCATCAAGATAAACCAAGTAAAGCAAAATATCTCCAAAAACGCGAAAGTTCGACCAATCTAAGTCGAACCTCGGAATTAGAGCATAACTTTGTCAGCCATGCGTCTAACCTTGAATATAGCTTTTAGACTTTATATTGTCAAGATTAAACACATAAATTTATAGACTTTTATAGTTGCTCACACCATGCGCCGCAGTACTAAATGGATTCTTTGACCCTCTTCGACATTTTCGCTGACCAAGGAAAAACCCTGTTCCTCAAGCTTGGCACAAGCAGCATGATAGGCATAGCGTTGGCTTAGTTGCTGCACAAAGGTTTGCTGATTGAGATCGCGAATGCCCCACCAATCAGCAATTAATTCATAGCTATTCCCCGTTTTATTAAAACCAATCTCATAGCCAGCATTAGAAGTCGCAATTTTTAGCTCCGCAGTGGTTTGATTGCCGCGATAGCCATTGACCTTAACCGCGCCCTCTTGATAGGCATAGCCAAGATCCTGTAAGGCTTGTTTGAGATATTCCTTCTCGACAATCTGAGTACGAATGGTAGTGAAATGGGACATAGGTTTTAAGTAAGCTTGATCACAGGATAATCTTTGTGGGTAACTTGCTGTGTTTGTAAATCACGACAGGTCATCAGTAAACGCTTATTGCCATCAATAGAAAACTCTACCCGAAAACAGCGATCGCCCGCTTTCGGTGATTTGCTAGTTTTCAAAAAAGTAGGGCTATCTTCATTCATCCAGAAATAAGTGCGGCGCTCTGACTCTTCAGGACTAAGATCGACTATTCGCGCCCCACCTGAAGGATCGAAGACCAGTTCGACCGCATTGCTACTGCGTCTATGGGCTTCGGCAACTTCAAATAGCGCCATTCCCAGCCGTTCTTGTCCATCATGGCTTGCCTTAATCGTCAGATTAGCGATCGCCCCTTCAGTGGGGTAAGGAGTGCCACGGGGAACCAGAACTCGATAGTCATACTTTTGTTGTTGACGATTGAGATAACGGATTGCATAGTCATGTTGGATATGGTCATAAAAATCAACCCCCGACACAAAAGCGGCGGCTCCTCTTGCCACTGCATCAAGGGGACGATCCATTAATACGCGCTCTTTCCCAAACACTTGCCGAATCGTGCGTTGAATTGAAGGAATCTGACTGCTCCCGCCCACCAGCAATACCGACTTGATATTCTCCTCCTGATAGCCCCGTTCCCTTGCTTGATTTAGCGATCGCTGAATCGTTTGGTTAAGCTGCGTAAATACATCCTGCTCATCCATTAATTCTTCAAAACGACTACGGCTAATCTCAGCACTAATCACTGCCCCCGTATCAGGATCGAGAACTGTAATCTCAGCGCGATCGCGACTAGATAGTCGGATTTTTGCTTGTTCGCATTCCACTAACAAAGCGCCACTAAGTCGGCGAATCGCTTCATCGGTATCTTGATAGCCTGACTGCTTCAGAACTTCTAAAAATAGCAATTGATCGAGATTTGTACCACCGAGATCGGCTCCTGCCTTACCGAGAACGCGACAACGGCGACCTGCTTGGGCTTCATTGGGTTCAATTAATACCACTGCTACATCAAGCGTCCCCCCGCCAAAGTCAAAAATCAGATAAACGTCATTGGGCTGGATATGTGCGCCATAGCCCAAGGCGGCGGCAGAAGGTTCATCAATTAGCCGAAATCTTCTAATCCCTGCATTCTGGGCAACTTCACTGAGCCAACTTTCGTAATGTTCAAAGGATTCCACAGGAACCGTAAAAGCAATCTCTTCATCACTGAGATTTAGTTCCGTCATTGCAAATAGCAGCAATGTGGACAGAAAATCACTCCCTGCTTGATCGTAGGCAATCTGACGCTGATCGATGCGACGTTTAACGGGGCTACGATTAGCGATATAGCGTTTAATCCAACGAAAGGTGCGATCGCTTTTTTCGAGATTACGCTGCTGCACTTGATTCCCTAACCAACGTCTCTGATCGGCGGCATAATGAATCAATGATGGAATTAGAGAAACCTTCTCATTCCCCTGTGTATAAAGCTGTCCATAATCAGGAATGTGATGGGTAATTCCTGTTTGTTGATCTTCACTCCAAACTGCCAGCACGGTATTTGATGTGCCGAAGTCGATCGCTAAACGTCCTGACATGGTTCCACCCCTGCCGCCCGAAGCACTCTGCCCTGATAGGTCAGCCCCGCTACCCTAATCTTGACTGCTTGCCCGTTATTGATCTCTACAGCACTGCTCAAAGGTTGATGCAGGTTCGGGTCAAAATCCACAACTTCACCGATGTTGCCTACCTGTGTTAGCCCTTGTTCTGTAAATACTCGCAGCATTCTTTTGACAATGGCGATCGCATCTTTTGCCTGTACGGGTTTGTTCTCAATTTCTAGCAAATAGATTTGGGTGAGCAGTTGCGAGATCGGGGCGGCTAGTTCACTAAAGACTTGTTCTTGCTGGGTTTGAAAGGCGATCGCCTGATTATTACTTTCCTTTTGGCGTTGACGCTCTAACTCGCTTCGCAGTTGGGCGATCGTCTGTTCGCGTTCATTGATTGTCAGCCGCAAGCTTTGGGTTTCACTTTCGAGGTTCAGTAGGCGATCGCTATGATCGTTAGCGATCGGTTGTTTTGAGGGAAATAGGGTTTGCCACAGTCGTTTGAGCCGTTTGAGCATACTGGTTGTTTTGGGCAATTGTTTTATAGTTGTACAATTTTACTAAGGCTAGGGCATATTTTCGCAGGAGGGTTAGGTTTATGACGATTTTAGAAAAAGCATTAAGCACTATGCAGCAGTTGTCTACGGATGAGCAGGTACAGGCTTTGCGGTTTATTGAGTTTCTTGCTTTTGAAGGAGGCGATCGCCAAGTTTTGAAATCGAATCAAGATACGTCAGTAAATGATGAATCTATTGTTTCTTGCTATGATCTAACCAAGAAATGGATTGGTATTGTTGATGATCTGCCCGATGACCTTTCTGTAAATCCGAAGTACATGGAGGGGTATGGAGCATGATCGGACAGCGCATAATTTTGGATACGGGTGTGTTGGTTGCTTTGCTCAGTAAAAGCGATCGTAGTCATGATTGGGCTGTGAGGCAATGGTCGCAGGTTAAGCCACCTGCATTTACTTGTGATGCGGTAATTTCGGAAACTTGCTTTTTGTTGAAAAGGAGATATTTGATTGAGGCTGTTTTTGAGATGATCGAGGTGGGAGCGATCGCGATCTCTTTCAATCTCCAAGAGGAGTCGAGTAATATACGAGTGTTGATGAGTCGTTATGAGTCTGTGCCGATGTCGTTTGCTGATGCTTGTTTGGTGAGAATGTCTGAGCAAATACCGAATAGTGCAGTGATGACTCTGGATAGTGATTTTAAAATTTATCGGAGGCATCGCAATGAGGAGATTGCTGTAATTTTTCCTTAATCCTTTCCAAATGAAAAGGACGGAGATCGCCCACTTCCAAGATTGAGTCTTTGCTTAGTAAAATGCTTTATGGTTGCACAATTTTATAAAGGCTAGGGCATATTTTCTTAGCAGTGTTAGGTTTATGATGATTTTAGAGAAAGCGTGAAAAGCAAAATGGTATTATCAGATTAGTAAACTCAGGATATTGGTTATGAATATATCAAATGAACTGCGATCGCTTACTTATAGCCTAGATATTCAGATGACTGGGGTGTATTTTTGGTGTGGTAATTTTGTGATTCAGTTTGGTGGTACTGAGGTGGATGATGAGCCTTTTTACTATCCTTTTGTAGTTCCTACGTTTATCGGGTTTGGTTTTGTACTTCCTAGTGGGTTCTCTTGGCATACTCCTTTTACTCAGTTTAAGCGGATTAAAAAGAATATAGATAATGTAGCGGAAGGATTTCAGACTCGTGCCGCTAAATGAACATCCTGCCATTATTGGCTTACCGCCTTTCACGGTTAAGTCTCTACCAAAACAAGAGTTTTTCGATCTTCTTGCGAGTGCTGGTTATACGTTGAGTGCAACTATGCCTTCAGGAAAACATAATTGCTTGAAGTATCTTTTCTCTCATAAGCAACATAACAGTGTGATGGCAGTTTATAATCCTGAGAACAATAGAATTGTTACTGCTTATCAGTTAGATTGATTGCTATTCGAGATTAAGTAGGCGATCGCTTTTGTTGTTTTGGGCAGACAATTTTAGAAAAAGCTTGAAAAGCAAAATGGTATTATCAAAGTAGTAAACATAGGATATTAACTATGATAGCGAGTGAACTTAAAGTTTTAATCAAGGAAAGTGTTAGAGAGGTTTTGCGGGAGGAGCGTCTGTTGCTTTGCCAGATCTTGATGCCCTATGTGAGTGATGATGAGCAAGCCGAAATCGATGCTGATTTTGGTTCTCCATCCGATTATGAAGATGATGAGTTGATTGATATGACAGATTGGGTGAAATATGGCGGTCAAATTTCGCAAGCAAGCGATTAAGTTTTTGCAAAGGGCTAATAGCGAAGAAGTTGCCAAGATTCAGGGCTTAATCAGGCAGCTTGTGGTTACTGTTGAGGAGCAAGGAATTATTCCATTTAATGATCTTGACATCAAGAAAATGAAGGGAGAATGGGACGGTTTTTATCGTCTTCGGGTTGGTAAAAATAGGGTTGTATTTACAGTGCGAATTGATTCGGGTGAGGTTGAAATTTATACGATTGGGGCTAGGGGAGATGTTTATAACTAGCGATTTGTTTATCCATCAATCTCAATATCAAATTCGCTAAATTGAATATCGCTGGATACATCTTCAATATCGATGTCAAATTGTTGTCTTAGTCGGATAAGGGTAAGAGTAAATTTAAGTGCATTACGGATGCCTTCTTTTAAATTAGCATTCGTAATATTCGACTCGATTTCAGAAATATCTTCAGGTGTAAACCTATTAAGAGTACTGTATCTGTAAGATAAACTCCCCAATCTGGTAATGGGCAATGCCCGAATTCTTGAATATAGTGAGGGTAACATAAAGTCACTATCTTCAATTGTTTCAACTAGGTTAAATAATTTCTTTAATGTAGCTTCTTCATTCTTGTTAAACCCTCTAAATGAGATACTGGAAAGTTTTTTGAGTAGATGCTTACTCCAAATAACGGGAGAGTTATGTATAAAGTTCCATATTTCTTTTTTATCCAGATAGGATACTAGGATGTCAATAGACAATTCCCAATCTTTATCTGTCATTTGTTCAATATTAAAACCCAAATTAATATTAGTTAGAACTTTTATCCATTCAATTCTTCCCTCTGTTTTTGCCTTTTCTGAAACTTGCATCCTTATCTCTTGATTTGCTGATTGATATGCTTTAGCCAAAAGACTATGATCAAAGTCCAGATCCTCATATTTTTGCCACTCACCCAGTAAAAAATAAAATAAAGCTCTACTACTTACCTCATCAGGTGCATAATTCCCTTTCCGAATAATTGACTCTAATTCAGGATTGGGATTCTCAACCCATCGCCTACATAACTCATCAATAACCACCCTATTCTCAAGCGCAGAAACACAACTAGCCGCCACATTCGCCACCTGCGTATCGCGATCATTAAGCGCCGCTAATAAAAAATCTAAAACCTCAACCCCACCCCGTTTCACCACATCCAACGCCCCCACCTTCAACGCCGACAACACCCGCAACCTCGGTTCCGTAGCCACATAACGCCGACTCCTCAAAATCGCCACCAAATCCTTATGCCTAGTTTCCACCCACACCCGACAAAACCCATTAATAGCATCCTGCGTCTTCAACCGATTCAACACCGCCAGCGCCATCTCCCTCACCGCCCGATCCTGACTCCGCGTCACCACCTCCGCCAAAATCGCCACAGCCTCACCCGACCCATCATCCTTCGCCAATTGCCAAGCCGCCCAACGCCTCAACAACCAACCAATCACAGGAAGATCACTGTAAATGCGGCGCGATAAAACTTGATAATCTAGCGAAGTCATAGGTGATACATCAGATAGCTTTTAGGATTATAAACGAAAAAATAGCAAGTTTCTCATAGATAATCACCATAATTTTGACTAATCAGCTTACTTACACCGATAAACATAACTTTCAGCACCTAATATGATTTTACCAATGTAAAGCTTGTCAAAATTCCTTAGCAGGAGTTTTAATGAAAATTAAATTGAGGGAAAGAATTGAACCAATGAGCTTGAAATATGCGCTTAAAAGAACGAAGCAAGCGATCGCATAGTGTCGATGACATCATTCAAGATCTACGTCCGAAGTCATCAGTTAACCACATCTCGCAACTACCTGCGGTGACAATTTCCTTCAACCTCAAACCAGAGATTTCCCATAGTGATAATGAAGGTGGTGCTTTGTGTTGCCTTCATTTAATTTGGTTTTTCGCTTGTTCAATTACTTTATTTCTTATACCATTCCGTTACCATGCCCTCTTGATCGCTACCACATTTTTAACTTTCTTTGTAAAGGCATATGTTGCAACCTAGCTCTAATCATCTCTTTATCTGGGCGATCTCTTTAATTGTCGGACTAGCCCTAACCGTCATTATCCTTGGCGAAATTATCTATCGCCTCCAACATCGCCGCCGCCCCCTTGCCGCTACATTGCAAGTCGTGCGTAACTTTGTCTTACCGATGTTTGCCCTAATGCTGTTTGTGCGATATGTCCTACAACGCCCTGCTAGTGATGATCTTGTGAAGAGTGTGCAAACTCTCTTTTGGATTTGTGTACTCCATGCGGCGCTATCTTTGCTTAATGCGGTAATTTTTGAACAAGCTAAAGCCGATACTTGGCGGGCAAGGGTTCCCAAATTATTAATCGATCTATTTCGTCTGTTTTTGGTATTACTAGGGACAGCAATCGTCCTTGCGACAGTTTGGAATGCAGACTTAGCAGGATTAGTCACGGCTCTGGGCGTAAGTTCGATCGTAATTGGTTTAGCCCTTCAGGATACTCTCGGTAGTGTCATGTCAGGCATTGCGCTTCTATTTGAGCGTCCTTTTTCCGTTGGTGATTGGCTTAAGGTAGGTAATATCCAAGGACAGGTGATTGATATTAATTGGCGGGCTGTCCGCCTGATTACCTTTGAGCGAGAGATGGTGATTATCCCCCATAAGTTAATGGGTAATGAAATCATTCGTAACTACAGCCGGCCCCTATCTCTTCATGCCGAACGTATTCGCGTCGGCTTTTCCTATAATGATCCGCCTAACCTAGCCAAGCACGTTCTCCACCATACAGCTTTAGAAACGCAGGGTATTCTTAAAGAACCCGACCCACAGATTTTTACAATTTCCTACGATGATTCCGCGATTACCTATGAGGTTAAATTTTTTATATCTGACTATAGTGAATTAGAAGAAATCCGCGATCGCTTTATGAGTCGGCTTTGGTATGCTGCCCAACGCAATAGCCTAACAATTCCCTTCCCAATTCGGACTGTTTACCATTTTCATGGTCCCACCTCACGGGCTGAAGGAACCTCCAAAAAATTTACTGAAAGTTTGCAATCTCTCCCTTCATTTGTGCCATTGGATAAATCAAATAATACCGATACCCCTACTTCAGGTATTTCTCTGCAACACTTTGGCTCAGGCGAAAAGGTAATCAAACAAGGTGCTGAAAATAATTCTCTTTATATCGTGGTTTCAGGTAGCGCCATGATGTCGGTGAAAGATAATGCAGGTAGCGATCGCGAAATGTTGATGGTCAAAACTGGTGAGTTCTTTGGCGAAATGACCTTGTTTTCGGGAGAAACAAGCCCTATTTCTGTTGCTGCTATCGATGATCTTGAAGTGATGATGATTTCGGCAGATGCTGTTAATCAAATGATTGATCGTCAGCCCAACTTTGCCCGTGAAATCAGTCAAATTTTAGAAACCCGCCGCCGAGTTGTTAATACGATTCAAACTATAGCAACACAATAAATCGCCAAAATAAAGGTCGGCGGCGCTAAGCGCCGCCGACCTTTATTTTGGCTTTATGTTCTAAGTTGAGAGAAGAGTGTTATCCGCTCTGGTATAATACATATCTAAAAAATATATGTTTTGACAAACGCTTTTACAACATATCCATTAAGAAAAGTTAAGAAACATCAATGCAACTCACACATCGCCCCCGCCGCCTCCGTCGCAATCCCACTATTCGTAGTCTAGTGAGAGAAAATCATCTGTCTGTAGATGACTTTATCTATCCCATGTTTGTGATGGAGGGAGAGAACAATCGTGTTGAAGTTCCTTCTATGCCAGAAGCATATCGCTTTACTCTCGATCTACTTGTAAAAGAAGTAGAGGAGAATTATGCCTTAGGCATCAAGGCGATCGCGCTTTTTCCTGCGGTTCCTGAAGAGCGAAAAGATCTCACTGGTACTGAGAGTTTTAATCCTGAAGGATTAGCCCAACGTGCTGTCAGAGCAATTAAGGCAGCAGTTCCCGATGTGATTATCTTTACCGATGTTGCTCTTGATCCTTTTACCACTCATGGACATGATGGCATCATTGATGATAACGGCGTAATTCTCAATGATGAGACCGTTGAAGTGTTGGTAAAAATGTCGGTTTCTCAAGCTGCTGCGGGTGCAGACTTTGTTTCTCCTTCTGACATGATGGATGGACGAATTGGGGCAATTCGTCAAGGCTTAGATGCTAATGGTTTCGCGAATGTGGGTATTCTCGCTTATTCCGCGAAATATGCTTCCGCTTACTATGGTCCTTTCCGCGATGCCCTTGGTTCTGCTCCTAAGTCTGGCGATAAGAAGACTTATCAAATGGATCCTGCTAATTCCCGTGAAGCGATTAAGGAAGTTTATTTAGATATCGCCGAAGGTGCAGACATTGTGATGGTGAAGCCTGCTTTGGCTTATTTGGATATTATTGCTAAGGTCAAAGACGCAACCAATGTACCAGTAGCCGCCTATAACGTTAGTGGCGAGTATGCGATGATTAAGGCAGCTGCACAACTTGGCTGGATCGATGAAAAGAAAGTCATATTTGAAACTCTGCTCAGCATGAAGCGAGCAGGAGCCGATCTGATTTTGACCTACCACGCTAAGTCGGTTGCTCAGCTTTTAGCTGCGGGCTATCGTCTCTAGTTATCTAAAGTGATATTCCTACAGGCATATCACTTTAGATTTGCGAATAGATTTACGAATGTTGATCCATTTTTGCTATTAACTCAATGAACGCAAAAGAACTTCTAGAAAGTTATGCTCAGGGCGATCGCGACTTTAGTAAGCGATCGCTAAGTGGTTTGATCTTGACTGGGGCAAATCTGTCTGGAGCAAACTTTATCGAATCCGATCTTGAAGGAATTACGCTTGATATTGCCAATTTAGAGGATGTAGAACTAAATCTGGCAAATTTGGTAAGAGCTAATTTAAGTGGTTCGATTTTGATTCAAGCCAATCTGAATGGCACAATTTTAGAACAAGCTTCATTGATTGGGGCAAATCTTTCGGAAGCTTTCTTAATTGAGGCAGATTTGAATGATGCAGTCTTAGTAGAAGCGAATTTCACTAACGCTTTTCTGACTAGTGCAAATCTGACGCGATCGCGTTTATGTCGAGCTAATCTTTCCAATGCGTTTTTGACTGGTGCTTGCCTCAATGGGGCAGATCTGCGGGGAGCAAATCTCACAGGGGCAGATCTGACTAGAGCGAATTTAGCGGGAGCAAATCTGGCAGGAGCCGATCTAAGCCGTGCTAATCTGACGGATGCCAAGCTTAACTGGACAAATCTGACTAATGCAAAACTGATTGGGGCTGATTTGACAGGAACCTATCTATGGACTCTGAAAAGTATTAAGGGTACTGATTTTACTGATGCTCGCAATGCCCCAAACTTAGCGGAGATTGTTAATATAGAAGAGTAAACCTCAGAAGAAAATTAAAATCAGATTTTTTTTGCGATGCTTTACCACAAAAAATCTGGTTATTTTCAGAATACAACGTAAATCACAAAGCTTATGCGCTTGTCTCGTTCGCTCACCAAAATTACAAATCTCGCCACAAATCTCGCTTTACTTGTCACGATCGCAGGAACGCTCTCTCTGCCAATTGCCGAGAATGCCTATGCTCAAGCTAAAAAGGATGCTACGGAATGGATTAAGCAAGGACGACAACTTTGGCAAAAAAATGATATCTCAGGGGCGATCGCTGCTTATAATCAAGCTGCAAAACTAGAGCCAAAAAATTCTAAAATCCTCACCAGTCTAGGTTTTTTATTCACTCAACAAAGTAATTATTCGGGGGCAATTGCAACTTTAGAACAGGCGACTAAATTAGATGCAAATAATGTCAAAGCCTTTAATGCTTTAGGTTTTGTCTATGTCAAAATCAAGGACTATCCGAACGCGATCAATTCCTATCTTCGGGCGATCGCCCTTGATCGCCAAAATATTGATGCTTATAACAGCGTCGGTTTTTTGTTGACGGAACAAAAAAACTATAGTGAAGCTGCCAAAATTTATCGCCAAGCGATCGCTGCCTCCCCTAAGGATGTAAGAAGCTATCTGAATTTGGGTTATATCTTGAAACTATCAGGCGATCGCAAAGGCGCTGTAGATATGTACAATCAAGCTGATAAAATCTCTCCCTTTGATGCGGATGTATTAGTCGCGATCGGCGGTCTCTTTGCTGAGCAAAATCAAAATGAAGAAGCGATTTCCAAATATAAACGCGCTTTAGAAGTCAATCCTCTCCATGCCCAAGCAAATTTAGCGATCGCTAGAGTTTTTCAAAGTCAAGGTAAATATGTCGATGCAATTACAGCTCTTCGACGAGCTGCCACAGCACGAAATATTCCTACCAATAATTTGGTTGAACTACAGCGAGAAATTGCTAATATCTATATCCAGCAAGGTACGCTCTCAGGGGCGATCGTTGCCTATCGTCAAATTATCGAAGTAGAACCAGATGATGCGAATACTTATCTAGCTTTAGGGAAATTGTTAGTCACACAGCAAAGGGCGGTCGAAGCTCGGAAAAACCTCGAAACGGCAGAGCGTTTGTTTAATCAACAAGGAAATATTGAGGGTTTAGCACTAGCTCGTAAAGCTTTAGCGCAAATCAAATAATTCAATAAAAGAAAAGGGGCTTAAGCTCCTTTTCTTTTATTGAATTATTTGATAAATGTAAACTTACCGCTATTGCCGTCAGCTTCCATTTTGATTTGAGCTACATAGAATTGTTTCTGAATGATTTCACCTTCTGGGGTAAAGGAAATCTCACCGAGGGGAGTTTCGTATTTGCCAGTTAGCAAAGTTTCATTTAGTTGAGTGCGAAGTTGAGGTAATGTCAAAGTATTCAGCTTTGTCTTCTTATCAAGAGCGCTGAGAGCTTCTACAAATACTTGCACACCTGTAAATGCTTGAGCACTAAACTGAGGTGGTTCTTTTTTGCTTTGCTCAGTATAGAGTTTACGGAACTCAGTATTTACTTCATTTTTTAGCTCAGGGCTATAGGCTTGAGCGATGATAATGCCATCGCAGAGAGCTTTACACACAGGCAAAACATTAGAAGTATTTAAGCCATTGCCACCAATGATTAGCCCCTTATAGCCAAGTTCCCGTAACTGTTTTACAAGATTGCCACCATCAACCGATAGACCAGAAATGATAATCAAATCAGGCTTGATATTAATCGCATTAGTTACTTGAGATTGGAAATCGGTATCTGTGGTTTGGAAGGTTTGAACAGTTGCAAGGTCTAAATTCTTCTGTTTAACGGTCTCTTGGAATGTGCCTGTTTCCGATTTGCTAAAGGCATCATTCTGCGCGTAGAAGACTGCGACCTTTTTAATTTGCGGATTGATTTTGAGAGCAGCTTCGATCGCATTGGGCGCAACGACAGCTACGGGAGCCGATACTCGCGAAATGTATTTACCGATTTGGGGAATTCCCTTCGCGGTATTCGATGGGGCGATGACAGGTACGCCTGCACGTTCAGCGATCGGGTCAGCGCTGAATGCTTGTTGCGAAAGGGTAGGACCAACGATGCCCACAACTTTATCTTGAGAAATTAGGGTGTTAAAAGCGTTGATAGCACCTTGTTCATCACCTGCGGTGTCTTGAAAAACTAGGCGAATTGGTGTGCCATTGATCCCACCTTTCTTATTGAAATAAGTCTCCGCAATTTTTGCGCCTGTAACTTCTTCTTGTCCTAGCAGGGCAACATTACTGGTTTGAGCAACGGCAATACCAATGGGAACGGGTGCTTGGTTGCCACTTGTCGTGGGGCTAGATGCATTGGTGATGGCAGTAGGTGGAATGTTGGTAGTTGTTGGGGTACAGGCAACGGCAAGTACACAGGACATCAAGGCGGCGATCGCAAAGCCACAAAGTTGTTTGATTGTTTTTTTCATCAAGTCGGAAGCCTCAAATATTTTTTCTCAAATTTAGTCTACAATTTTATACTGCGATTTTCACATTGGCATATTTAATGTGAAAATTGTCACCTAACATTACTAATAACTAATGCCGCTGCATCCGCTAACACCAATGCTTACGTAATTTATCATTACTGATATTTGTATGGGGTATGGCGTTTGCTCTAATTGATCGTTTATCCCTGCGGTTTGGGGATTTTCGGAAATATTCGAGGCTTAGAGCAGTTTAAGATTTTTGATGCATGTTAGAGGTTTAGGACAGAGGAGGCTGGTGACAGGTAAGGATTTGTGAAAACGCATTATGTCGGAGAAAATTGGCAGTTTACAAAAATCAATAGAAGGTTGATATAAAGTATATAACGATCGCCTTTTGGTAAACTTAAAATTTCTGGCAACCAATTTTATGCAAACAATTCGCTGGATTCGGGTAGTTTTCTCAACGATTTTTATAGTATTAGGATTGGTTTTCGGAACTTATTTCTATATCAAAGAACATTCACCTGTGATCGCTACTTTCGATGACTGTGCTGTCGTTTTTACGCCTGATGGTAGCAGTGAAAATATTTCTTTTGGCGATTCTCGTTGTCCTAAGTAGGCGATCGCCACAGGACTCATGAAAAAGACCTTAGCCTAGTGGAAAGAGTTGAATCCATAGAGCAAAAAGTCAGTGATAGAAAGCGATATAGCAATCCTAAGTCATTTGTGGCTGAGCGAAGCCGAAGCCTCTCTCAACTCATTTCGGATTGCTATATAAATCTTGGTTTCGGAAATTTTAGTTTCGCGAATCTTAGTTTCGCAAAAGAAGATCCTCTATTGGCGGTGCTTTACACCGCCAATAGAGGATCTTCTTTTGTCTTTTGTAAAGTTATTATTCTAAAAATCCTCTATTTTGTAAAATTGTATACAATAACAACGTGTTACATATGCATTAGCAATTAAATGTTCGGAGTTATTTAGTATTATGTTGGGTCACAGCAGAGCAGCTGATTATCAAGAAGGCTTACGCGATCGCAATGCAGGAAAGCTGCCACGCAAAAAAAACTCTGATTATCTAGAGGCGTATCTTAGCGATCGCCCAGGAGGTCTAGATGTAGTGATGGACTATTTCCCAAGAATAGAAGAATATATTCATTGGAAGTTAAATCACTCAAAGTCTTCAAGTATCTAAATAGCTATAGCCCAAGCAAAGAGTGGCGGCGCTTTGTGCCGCCACTCTTTGAGTCATGGTATTTAGGGTGATCGCCTTAATTATCCCTGCTTTGGCAACATATCTCTAAGCGATAAAGCACTATATCCACTAAATTAAATCCTTCCCAAAAAAACAAGCTCGGTAAATGTCCGCTCGGAGCATTAATAGCAAAGATCAAATTTTCATACTTACGCCATACCTTTGGTGACAAGCCAAGATTAAGCCAGCGTGGTCTGCGCCATCCCACGCGATCGCTAAACTTCTCATAGATATTTGCAAATTTCCAATAAATATTTTCTTCATAAATCAATCTTCCACCGAGACTCCTCCAAATTTGTTTTTGAACGCTCCATCCGAAGTGATTATTACTAAATTCCAACCATGCTTGATCGATCAAGATCCAAACATCACAGGCAATATTATCAATATCATCGGCAGTCAATTCTGCGATTTTATGTTTACCCGCAAGTTCTACAATAATTTTATTCGTAAGGCGATCACCTTCTTTCCATTGAGCTAAACTGAGCAATTCTTGAAGTTGTTTGATTTGAGCATAAGCTTGAGAATAACTTTGAATATAGGAACTAGAGCGCTGAGTGATCGCACTAACTGAAGATAGATTTAAAGATCGTAAATCTTGCAACACCTCATTTGCAGAACGATAACGATTGGAAATAGCTCTAGCTAAAAGGCGATCGAGAATATTTGCCAGATGACTAGAAATAGAATTTTGTAGCTTTTCTCGCCAAATCCAGCGATCACTAACATCGTGATACAAATCAAAAGGCGAAATCCCTGTTAATAAATGAATACAAGTCACCCCTAAACTATAGAGATCGCTTTGCGGAACCGCTTTTCCCCTTGCTTGTTCAGGAGCGACATATTCCGCACTCCCAATTAAAGTCCCCGTGCGACTCGCAGTATCCGTAGTAAAAGCTTTAGCCGCTCCAAAATCAACTAATACTAGATTGCTTTGAGAAGAATTAGATTTTTCCCCTTTTTCCTTTTTTCTTACAATATTGTCTGGCTTAATATCCCGATGGATAACTTGGCGATCGTGGATGAACTGGATAACGGGGAGAAGATCTTTTAGGAGTTGATAAATCTTGGCTTCACTAAAGATGCCCTGACTCTGTAACTCGTTATAAAGATTTTCGCCTTCGATCAGTTCTTGAACTAAATATAAACATCCTTCTTCTTCAAAATAGGCGATTAACTCAGGAATCTGCGGATGTGACCCAAGCGCTTTCAGTTGATCCGCTTCACTTTCAAAAAGGGCGATCGCTTTTTCCATTAACTGAACCTCGCAAAATTGCGGCAAAAATTGCTTGATCGCGCAGGGTTGCCCCAATCGACCGAGGTCAACTGCTCGAAAAGTCCGCCCCATTCCGCCCTGTCCAATTAAAGTGATCGCCTCATATAAACCCTTAAGTTGCAAATTTTTACCGCAGTTCATGCAAAATCTGCATCCTTCAGGATTGTTCGGCTTCTGACAGTTAGGGTTCAGGCAGTAGGGCATATTTCCGACGGTAGATTTACATTTATCTATATTAAATGTAAAGTTTAGTTAAATAATATAAAGTTAGCACTCACTC
The DNA here is from genome assembly GCA_943371975.1 of Pseudanabaena sp. UWO311. GTDB lineage: Bacteria > Cyanobacteriota > Cyanobacteriia > Pseudanabaenales > Pseudanabaenaceae > Pseudanabaena. The sequence continues at coordinate 66,261 of CALRWX020000002.1, forward strand.
AACTTTTGTAGGAAAGCAGTTCATCATGGTATCTACACCAACCAAGTCTCCAATCAACGATAACAATAATTCTAAAGCAGTTACCCCATTCGGTCTTAATGTAAATCCTACAGGGGCAGGAGTGTTTGGTTTCAGTAACTTTGCCGAAACTTGGAACGGACGCATGGCAATGATCGGCTTGGTAGCTGGTTTTGCTAATGAAGTGATTACAGGCAAAGGTATTCTCGCTCAAGTAGGTATTACAGGCGGCATCAGCGTTTTGTTTGCGCTATTTTTCACTGGTTTCACAGTAGCAACTCTTCTCGGCTACTACGCAGTCAAAGCAACTTAAAATTCTCAAAAACCATAAAAAAGTGGTGCTAAGCACCACTTTTTTATGGTTTTTTTATTGATATAATTTTGAAAACGATTATCATTTCTTGGGCAGCTTATGCTTGAAGTGCAAAACCTATCTGTGAGCTATCGCGAAGTTGCCGCTTTGTCGAATATTTCCTTTAGCCTTAGTTCTGGTTCATTAGTGGGATTGATCGGAGCTAATGGTGCAGGTAAAAGCACATTACTCAAAGCCATGCTCGAATTGATCCCCGCCCAAAGTGGTCAAATCTTTTATGATGGACAACCTTTAAAAATGCAGCGCCATAAAGTTGCCTACCTCCCACAGCGATCGCAGATTGATTGGGACTATCCTGTGACCGTGTGGAATGTTGTAATGATGTCGCGGACGACGCACAGTGGCTGGTTTGGTAAAACTAGCCGCCAATCTAAGGAAATTGTAAAAGAAGCCTTAGAGCGTGTTGAACTTTACGATTTGCGCGATCGTCCGATCAAAAATCTATCTGGTGGGCAACAGCAACGGGTGTTTTTAGCGCGAGCCTTGGCGCAACAGGCGGATATTTTGCTATTGGATGAACCAATGACAGCCGTTGATAAAAAGACGGAGGCGTTAATGTGGCAAATCTATAATCAACTAAGACAAGGGGGCAAAACCTTATTAATTAGTTGCCATGAATGGGGCAATATCCTCGATCGCTACGATCAGTTATTACTGCTCAATCGGCATTTGGTGGCAAGTGGCACACCTCAACAAGTCTTAACTCCTGTCAACATTCAGAGTGCCTATGGCGCTTCATTTGAGCAAATTGAGAATCGCGGGGATCACGATCGTACTGAAGAACTATTATTTTGCTAAATAAAGATTGTAAAGCGCCTTTTATTTAGCCTGAACACTTAGAAAATTAAATGCTCCAAATAACTAAACATACTGCGATCACCCTCGAAGAAATTAGTATTACTGCCATCCGATCACAGGGTGCTGGTGGACAAAATGTCAATAAAGTCTCAACCGCAATTCATCTACGTTTTGATATTAATGCTTCGTCACTATCGCCCATTTATAAAGAGCGATTACTGAATCTAAGCGATCGGCGTATTACCAAGGATGGCGTAATCGTCATTAAGGCACAACAACATCGAACCCAAGAACAAAATCGGGAAGATGCTCTCAAAAGGCTTCAGACCCTACTTCAAAGTGTGACCATCGTTATGCCAAAACGAAAACCAACTAAACCCTCACGCAGTGCTCAAAATAGACGCATTGACAATAAAACTAAGCGTGGCGACATCAAAGCTTTAAGAGGCAACATTCACGATATATAGATGTCATCTTAAATACTGTGAGTCGGAGCTTTCCGCCGACTCACATTCCAAAACAAATAAAGACGACGTGAAGCGTCATCCTTATTTATTAGTGATCCTAAAGGAAAACATAGGATATTGAGTGAATACTGAATGTATTGGCTAGAATCTACCTAGCGTTCAACAACCGAGCCTGTGGTACAAATACTCGAAAATCCCTTAAGGGTTGGTTTACAACAAGAAAGAACTCCTGAGCCATTGATCCTTGTTATCTTTGGTGCATCAGGCGATTTAACCATCCGAAAGCTTGTTCCAGCAATCTACCATCTCAAACAGCAGCGTCGGCTGCCCCCCGAACTCACGATCGTTGGTGTCGCGAGAAGACCTTGGAGCCACGATTATTTTCGTGAGCAAATGCGCGAGGGTGTAGAAAAATTCTCCGTCGGCATTGGGTCAGAGGCACTTTGGCAAAATTTTGCTGAAGGCTTGTACTATCAATCACTGGATATGAGCAATCTTGAGGATTATCGGAAGCTCGATGAATTTCTCAATCAACTGGACAAAGAGAGAGGCACTCGTGGTAATCGCGTTTTTTACTTAGCAGTTTCGCCCAACTACTTTACCGATGCGATCGAGAATTTAGGTGAGGCGGGAATGATCAAAAATGCTCAGAAAACCCGCTTAGTGATTGAGAAGCCTTTTGGAAGGGATTTATCGTCCTGTCAAGATCTTAATCGTGTGGTTCAAAAAGCCTGTGATGAGAAGCAGATCTATCGGATTGACCATTATCTAGGTAAGGAAACTGTTCAAAACCTTCTAGTTTTAAGATTCGCTAATGCCATCTTTGAGCCATTATGGAACCGACAGTTTATCGATCATGTGCAGATTACGGTTGCAGAAACCGTTGGCGTTGAAGATCGGGCGGGATATTACGAAAATTCTGGGGCACTCCGAGATATGCTCCAAAACCATTTGATGCAGCTTTTTTGTTTAACTGCAATGGAGCCGCCTAACTCAATGGACGCTGATTCGTTGAGAAATGAAAAGGTTAAAGTGATTCAAGCAACTCGTCTTGCTGATACCCGCAAATTAGAGCGATCAGCTGTGCGCTCGCAATATAGTGCAGGGTGGATGAAGGGGCAGCAGGTACAGGGCTATCGCCAAGAACCGAATGTTAACCCTGAATCCCTTGTGCCGACTTATGTTGCCATGAAATTTGAGGTTGATAATTGGCGTTGGCAAGGCGTGCCATTCTATTTGCGTACTGGTAAACGGATGCCCAAAAAGGTGAGTGAAATCGCGATTCAGTTCCGTGATGTGCCTTATCTCCTATTTCAGTCAGCCGCTAAGCAGGTTTCGCCCAATGTGTTGACGCTGCGGATTCAGCCCAATGAGGGGATCTCTCTCAAGTTTGAGGCAAAGATGCCGGGGGCAGATCTGCGATCGCGATCAGTTGACATGGACTTCGGCTATGGCAAAACCTTCGGTATCGAAGGCTCCGATGCCTATGATCGTCTGTTGCTAGACTGTATGCTAGGGGATCAAACCCTATTTACACGCGGCGACGAAGTAGAAGCTGCTTGGAAAGTGGTCACACCTGCGTTAACCGCTTGGGAACAACCCAATGATCCCAGTGTAGTTCCCCAATATGAGGCAGGTACTTGGGGCCCAACGGAAGCAGAACAACTGATCGAGCGTGATGGACGACAGTGGCGACGGCTTTGATCAATTACGAATTACAAATTACGAATTACAAATGATTAATTCGTAATTCGTAATTCATAATTCGTAATTTTTAATTTGTACTTCCTAATACCTAATTCTTAATTCCTATGAGTACGCAAACAACTCCCGTCGTATCTTTGCAAGCTCCCAAAGATGTCTCGGTATCTGAGGTCGAAGCAGAACTAAGCAAAATCTGGCAGTCCTATGGTGAAAACTCAGCGGCACGTGCTACCACTTTTAATCTGCTGGTGTATGAACCAGCAGCCATTGGCGCAGCCTCGCGGATTGCTTCAGTAGAATCGATCGCATCTCAAAGTCCTTGTCGAGTAATCGCTCTCGTCACCCTTGATGAGGAAGATCAAGGTATATCGGCACAAGTAGCAGCCTATTGTCCCATTCAGAAAAACCGTAGTTCCTTAATTTGCGGTGAATACATCACTCTCTCTGGAGCAAAGCGTGCTTTTGATCGAGTCCATAGTATTCTTCCAGAGTTGCTCATCCCTGATTTACCTGTATTTATCTGGTGGAAGGATAGTCCTGCACCAAGTACAAGAATGTTTGAGAATCTGGTCAAATTAAGCGATCGCTTAATTATGGACTCAGCCACATTTAGTAATTCTGAAGTGGACTTACTAAAAGTTCGCGACATGATCCAAGCTAGTATTCAAGTTGCTGATCTCAATTGGCAAAGATTAGCCCCTTGGCAAGAACTTACTGCCCAAGCCTTTGACCAGCCGGATCGCCGCGGTGCTGTCTGGGAAATCGATGGAATTACTATTGACTATGAACGCGGCAATAGTACGCAGGCTCTCATGTATCTTGGTTGGATCGCTAGTCGTCTTGAATGGGAACCGATCGAGCGAGAGATTCAAGGCGGTGATTATGATATTCAGCACATTATTTTTGAAGGACGGAACCGTATCAGGGTCAAGGCTGAACTAGCGGCGATCCCCGTGGGTGATCCCGGAGAAGTAGTTGGAGATTTGATTGGCTTGCGCTTGACTGCTTCTAATCAAAATATAGATGCTTGTAATGTTTTCTGCTCTGAGTCTACGGGCTGTATGCGGATGGAAGCTGGCGGCGGAGCGCAAAACTATCGAGTGCATCAAGTGTCGCCATTATCTGATCAAAGTGCTGATACTCTACTCGGTCAACAGTTACAACGCTGGGGGCGAGAAGTTCTTTTTGAAGAAAGTCTTGCACTTGTGGCAAAAATACTCGCTCTCTAAACGAAGAAAGGCTCGCAAAGTGAGCCTTTCTTCGTTTAATACAAAAGGGATGCAACGCATCCCTTTTGTATTAGAACTCTTCTATTTCTAACTGCCCGACAATAAACGCAACACAACCAAAAGCGCAGGTAATCGGTAATGGGTTGCTAAAAATAAAACTAAAGATTGAAGCGAGACAGGAAATGGCGATCGCGGCAAATGTCCAAAATTTTTCATCATCACTCATGCCTTTTTCAGCTTTGATCGCTCGTAGAGTCGCATCAGGGATCGGTAATGGCATGACGGAGCTGGGGGGAAATGCCCAATAATTACAATAACGCTCTACAAATAGGTCAGTCCAACCATTTGCTTGACACCATTCGTCAATCCATTCATCCCGAAAACGCTTCATATGCACAAGTTGCCAGTGGATCTAAGTAAAAGAAACATGGGTAGCATCTGAGTTCTACTCGTGTTTCTTTTGCTTAGATTAACAGGATGTCGATAGATTGACTAATAAGTTAAACAAACTTAAAGTAAAGAAAAATCACCACAAAGTACTGCTTTTTCTTTACTGCTTGGCTTCAACATTCACAAAAGAGTTATTGCAAAGCTCAAAAGTTTTAGTTTTCCCCACGCCTAAATATGAAGTTAATAAAGATCTGTTGATTTTCCCCTCACTGTCACGACGATTGACATTGACATTTTTCACTGCCCTTCCCGTGCTATTTGTAGCTTTATAAGTGACACAATTCTTACGACTAGATTGAGTAGTTGAGACAGGTAGATAGACAGTTGCAGATTGAGCAATAATGATTGGAGATTGGTTGGTTATAATTGCTGCGCTCAGAAATAAATCAAACATGATTTTTAGGATATTTTTGGATAATAAATAGATATTTCCCTCTAAAAAATAATGTTAACTTTATTTTGACGATAAAATAAAGCCCTAAAAAGGATAGCGGCGCAGAGCGCCGCTATCCTTTATTTTATTGAAGAAACTTCAGCGATCGCCTCAGCCTCTTTAGTTGGCATAGACTCCTTGCTTGTACCGCGAATTGTTGCCAAAGTGCCATTGATAAAACCTGCGATCGGGACTGCGACTAGTAACCCTAAAACTCCATTTAACTTAAAGCCAATATCAAGAGAAATTAGCATCCAAACAGGATTTAGCCCCGTTAACTCGCCGACAATACGAGGTCCTAGGAAGTTTTCAACCACCTGAATCACAGCAACAGCTACTAATAGAACCTTTACACCTAGCCAGAAATTTTGGAGGGCAATCAAAAGGCTGATCGTAATAATTGACGTTGAACCACCAAGGGGAATTAAGCTGGCAATACCGATGCCAAAACCAAAAAGTTGAGCTAGAGGAACCCCCAAAATGAGTAGTGCTGTTGTTTGGGAGACACCAAGAATCGTGGCTAAAGTAACCTGCCCAACGATAAAACGCTCAAAATTGCGCGGTAATAAATTCCGTACTTGATCATTCCATTTTTGAGGTAACCAGTTTAGTAAGCCATTCCATAGGTCTTGACCTCGGAGAACTAGAAAAATCGAAAATACTAGGGTCAAAAATACATTTACAAGACTACCGATCGCTCCAAAAACAAAGCCAAAAAGTTGACTGGTTATTGATCTAAGGACACCAGTTAATTTTTCAATTAGTTGATTAAATGTCCCACTAATATCAATGGGATATTGCTGGGCGATCGCCCAAGTTTCAAGGGTTTGTAGTTGTTGCTGACCAGATTTAATCCATTCAGGCAAGCGTACAATTAATTCATTAGCCTGAGCCAAAATCAAGGGCACAAGAAAAATCCCTAATGTCCCCAATAGCATCAAAAATATGAGGATCACTAATCCTGCCGAAATGCCCCGTTTTACGCCCAATTTGATCAAAAAGCGGATGGGATAATCTAGCAAAAACGAAATTAGTGTCGCCGTAATGAGAATACTGACTAATGGTTGCAATTCTCTACAAAGTATTAGCAGTAACCAACCATTGAGAAAAATCAACGGAAACGTTAAGCCAATTGAAAACCAACGAGGCAGTTTGCTTAGGGTATCAATCATACGGAACAATGGGACGTGCTATGTATCTATTTAAAATTGTGCGCTAAAAGTGTTGGTTAAAACATAAATTCGCAAAAAATAAAGGTCGGCGGCGCATCGCACTGCCTTCATGGTGCTTTATCCTAAATAAGCTTGGAGGACTCTTTCATCAACTAATAAATCTGATGCCTTACCCTCAATCGTAATTATTCCCGATTCCATCACATAACCACGATTAGCGTTTTGTAAAGCTAAGTTGGCATTCTGCTCTACTAATAAAATCGTTACGCCATCTTGATTAAGGTTAACAATCGTTTTAAAAATGTCCCGCACAATTTGGGGGGCTAATCCTAAACTTGGCTCATCTAGTAATAATAATTTGGGACGACTCATGACGGCACGGGCGATCGCTAGCATTTGCTGTTCACCGCCGCTCAGGGTTCCCGCTAATTGATCGCGCCGTTCACCGAGACGAGGAAAAATCTGAAATTGCTTTTCGATATCAGCTTTAATTCCCCAGCGATCGCTGCGTAAAAAAGCACCGAGTTCCAAATTATCTAATACTGATTGCCTAGCTAATACGCGCCTTCCCTCTGGACTATGGGCAATACCAGCTTGCACGATTTGATCTGGTCTTAAATTAGTGACATTTTTACCGTTATAAATAATCTGCCCCGATCTCGACGATACCAATCGTGAAATAGTGCGTAAAGTAGTAGTCTTACCTGCACCATTTGCCCCAATGAGCGTAACAATTTCGCCCTCATTAACAGTTAAATTGATATCCTGTAAAGCCTGAATGCCACCATAGTTAACGCTGAGATTATTAATTTCTAACATCGATATCCTCATTTCCCAAGTTTTTACATACTATAGCTATAGCTAAGTATGTTAAGACATAGAACCCAGAATAGAGTTGCCAACTCTATTCTGGGTTCTAACATAACTGGCTACTGCTATAAGAGATGCTGTGCAGTTCCTATATTCACTTTTTTAGAGCTGCTGCCTAAGTTATACTAAATCAAATATCGCTATGGAATAGTGCAAAGTTTCTTTTATGCTAATTTGCCACTGATAGTGTATTAAAACAAAAAGTAGAAGAAAGAGCATAGATATTAGAGACGATTTTGTAACTGTTAGGATATCGCTCTCAACTAATCTTCTTAAAAGTAATTACTTAAGTAGTGGGGCATAGTATAAAACCTTTGGCGTACGCTGCGCGTTCGCTAAAGGTTTTAGGGTTTAATGTTTGATTTTGCCTAGCTACTTAAGTAATTACTTTTAATGTCTATAAAATTCTATGATTTATAGCGATCAATCAAATTTGAGGAATGCTCTCTGCTGATGGTAAAGTCACTGTAAACTTTGTCCCCACATTCACTTTACTCTCCACAGATATTTTGCCGCGATGGGCATCGATAGACTGTTTAGCAATATATAAACCCACTCCCATGCCCTTAGCACTACCGACATTTTCAGCTCTAAAAAAGGGTAAGAACAGACTGTTTAGATAGTCTTCAGGTATGCCAATGCCATGATCAGTAATACTTAAAATCAATTGTTGTGTATCACAAGTTAAATCGACATCAACTGTACCTCCTTCATAGGAATATTTAATCGCATTAGAAACTAAATTCATCACGATATGCCATAGCAATTTTTTGTCAACTTTAAGCTGATCATATTTTCCGTGACTATGAAACTTAACATGACATTTATAGTGCGTGTCTTCTGTCTGAAAACTCTCAACTAATTGTTGACAATAGACTTTGACATCAACTTTTTCAGGATGAAATGGAAATTTGCCAGAGTCAGAACAGGAAATAATTTTAATCTCTGCTAGTAACCAATTAATATCTTTAATCGCTGATTCAATAGAAGCAAGATTTTTGGCTCTACCTTCTTTAGATAGTTGATCTTCAAAATTTTGCAACTTCCAAGTCAATAACCGAATTACTGACATTGGAGTAGAAAATTCATGGGATGTCATAGCCAGTATACGAGATTTGATAGCATGAAGTTCTTTCTCTTTTTCCAAAGCTTCTTGAAGGATTTTTTCTTCATGGTGTTTCTTTAACGCGAGAATAATCGCCATGTTTACTTCGGCATACCTGAGGGGTTTTGTAAGATATCCATAGGGAGAAGTTGAAACCACCTGATCTAAAATTTCAGGATCGCTAAAAGCTGTTAAATAAATTATAGGAATAGAAGCTATTTTATGAATTTCGTTAGCCGCAGTAATTCCATTATCGGAGCCTCTTAATTTAATATCCATTAGAACTACATCAGGGATATGCCGATAAATAGAAGCGATCGCCTCATCACTACTATCAACTATTTCAATAACTCTATACCCCAAATCTGATAGAACATCTGAAAGTGCATTTGCGGTCACAAGCTCATCTTCCACAATCAAGATGTTTGCGATCTTATCAGTCAGCTTAGTCTGCGCTACCATGCTTTTTATTAACTTCTTATTAAAGCTTTGCTATAAGACGGGATAAACAGAAATACAGATCGCTGTTTGTTTAATTTAGCACTTACGTATCGGGTAGATGTAGCGCGTGCTTTGCACGCGCTACATCTACCTAAAACCTAGTAAATTCGTCAGTCTTGCGTAAGCCCTATAATTATAAGATAAAAATATAAAATCAAGAGTCCCCTCTATATTATAGTATTGCAGTTTTTAGTTGGGCGTGTCACCAAGAGTAGTGGCAATTCATGAATTGCCACTACTCTTGGTAAAGCAATCATTTGAAAACTGCAATATTACAAATTTTGTTGACAGGCAGCACTTTGCACTGCTTTTCTTTATTTGTTTTTTAATTTGTTTTAAATCTCTTTTACATTGCTATAAAAGAGATTAATCTATACCGCTTTACATTTCATTGGCAAGAGCTAATGCAAAATGAAACTAATCGACTATTGCACGAAATATTACAATCCATAAAAGAAAAAACCAGCAGATGACTTTCTCTTTTATGCAAATTCTTCTTCGATTTTCTCTGATTTTACTGCTGTTTAGCTGTGTATTTATAAAGAATGAAAATAGTCTGGATAAATAAAGCGAAAAATTGTTTTAGCAGGCAAAGTCTGTCAAAACAATTTTTGACCTTATTTGATTTCTGTTCCTAATTAACTAATTATATGGCGAGTCATAGGTTTTTATGTTTTAATTGTTCTCACATATGCTCACTTATGTTCACGCGCAATATAATCAAAGAAATTTATAGACAGGTGAAATGGACATTGAAAGTAACTGACTATACTCATCATAGTCACCTCTGAATTCTATTACTCCTTGCTTAGCCTGATTGACTGACCAAAGTATTTCAAAGCCTTAGCTAGTTAACACTTACCAAGTATGCCCCAGTGGATACATCAATTCAATTACAATCTAAGTTTATTCAAGATCTACAACAGTTGCATATCCTTTCTCAACAGGCTACTGGTAAATTACTGGTAACTGGTGACATCGAGGATGATCATCCTTGGGATATATATTTTTATCTAGGACGTTTGGTACATGCGACGGGAGGGAACCATTGTATTCGCAGATTGGCAAGAGCGATTCGTAAGCATGCGCCTAACGTAAATGCTCAAGAATTACTTGAATATGCTAATCCTAATGCCGAAGCTTGGGAGCTAAAGATTATTGAACATTCTATTCATGAAAATCTACTGACGACGGAGCAAGCGCGAGCTATTATTCAGTCAAGTATTCATGAAGTCTTGTATAGTCTAAGCGAGCAAAAGAATCCAAAATTATCTTGGGAACCATCAGATTCATTAGCATTTAAGCCAATCGTTGCCTTGCCTGGGCTACAGACCTTAGATAATATTGTTTCATCTCAATTGAGTTGGCAGCAGGCAGGATTATCTCATGTACAGAATATGATCCAGAGATTTTCCTTTGATTTAGCGCCCTATATCAACAATCCAGATCAGTTAAAAATCATGTTAGATGCTGATGCTATTTCTAGCAAAGCCTATAACAGCCTTAACAAAATTGTGAATGGCAAAAATACGCTATGGGATTTGTCGATTATTATGAACTCCTCAATGATTGGGGTGATGCGATCGCTGTTACCCTTAGTCGTCGATGGCATTGTTGCGTTTCGGGAAATACCTGATTTGGGTTCGCCAGATTGGAAAAAACCGAGTAAACCACCTGAAGTTGTGAAGCGAGGTTTGATAGCTTGTATTGATGATAGTCCTCAGATTGGCGTGGAAATGCAGAATATTCTTGAGCCACTTGGGTTTGAAGTACTGATTATTAACGACCCATTACAGAGTGTCAGTATTTTATTGCAACGTAAACCAGATTTGATTTTTCTGGATTTAATTATGCCCAACACCAATGGTTATGAATTATGTACATTTTTAAGGAAAACTACCACATTTCAAGAAATTCCTATCGTGATTTTGACTGGACTAGATGGAGTAATTGATCGAGTGCGGGCAAAAATGGCTGGTTCTTCAGATTTTCTGAACAAACCGCTAGATCTTGCCAAAGTCTCGGAGATACTTCGCAAGTTTTTGAAAGTTTCTGAGGCTATATAAACAATTATATTTAGGGGCGGTCTTAAGCCCCTGTCTTTGAGATATCCAAAATCAAAAAATTCAACCAAGTATTAAATAAAGAATTAAATAAAGAGAAACATTTAGATATGAGCATGATTTTAGTAGTTGAAGATACCTTAACCCAAGCTGAGATTATTATAGCCTGCCTTAGAAATGCTGGTTTTACTACGGTTTTGGCAATGAGTAGTGATGAAGCGCGAAGCAAAATTAATCAGCAGAAACCTAGTGCCATTGTTTTAGACGTAATTATGCCAAACGAGAGTGGGTTTGAGCTATGTCGAGATCTGAAGGATAAGCCTGAGACTAAAGATATTCCGATCGTGCTTTGTTCGACCAAGAGTTCCGAGATGGATAAGTTTTGGGGAATGAAACAAGGTGCTTCGGCTTACTTGACTCAGCCTGTCGATACTGCCGAGCTTGTCCGCACAATTAAGCTGTTAGTCAAGGATTAGGAGTGCGATCGCCGTGACGAATCAGATAGTTAGTCAAAAAAAAATATCCGAACCAAGACAGTTGACAGCGCAATTAGCAATTGAGCAATTTTTGTCGTTTTCTTTGGGGCAAGATCAACAAGCATTGCTACCGACTAGCCAATTGATAGAAATTGTTAAGGTCTCTTTGTCACAGATCACCCCGATCGCAGGGACTGCGCCCTATGTCATGGGTGTGTATAACTGGCGGGGCGATGTAATTTGGGTAATTGATTTAGCGAGTATGTTGGGGTATAGGCCTCTCTACGCTCAGGAGCAAGGAAAATTTCTAGATAAGTGTCACGTTATCTTTTTGCGTATCCAAGATAGGGTGATAGGTTTAGTCGTATCCCAAGTGGGGCAAATGATCAAATGTGATATTGCCAAAATTCAAACAACAGGGCTAGCCTTTACTAATCCTGTAATGAAAGAGGTTTGTCGAGGGTATTGGTTAGGCGAAAGTAGCAATACTTTTTTAGTGCTTGATGGTAAAGCGATCGCTAAATCCACCTAAACATAACCCCAATTTGCAACCAAACCTTTTAAAATCCAATTTTTGCTTTTTACCTTTTACTTTCCCCACGGAGCCTTAAGCCATGCTGACACAAGATAATCAATCCAAAAACCAACCTCAATCCTTAGTAGATGGCGCAGCAAATAATCCTGCAAATAATGGGGACGATAACGGTGATTTTTTTGTGGATGGTCAGTCTGATTCCTTGGCTTTGGAAAACTTAGTAGATGATTTACCGCCGCAAGTACCGAAACAAAAAAAATGGGCTTTGCGATCGCTAAATCTTCGCACAAAGGTTGCAGCTTTAGCGATCGCCATTGGTACATTGCCAGTTATTGCGATCGGTACAGCCGCTTATTTCGCTGCATCCGTAACGCTTCGGGAAGAAGTATTTAGATCTCAAACGGCACAAGCAATCCAAATTAACGACAAACTCAACCGTTTCATGTTTGAACGTTTTGGTGACATTCAAGCGATCGCGAATTTGCCCACCCTCAAAGATTCTAAAGTAAAGGCAGTGACTACGCCAAAGTACAGACAATTATTATTGGAAAGCTACATTAAGTTCTATAAAGTTTATGACAGCATTGCTCTTTATGATTTAGAAGGAGAGCTTATACTCCAAGTTGGTTCAACCGATGTTGCCAAAAACATCAAAGATCGCAATTACTTCCAAGCATTAATCAATACGGGGAAACCTACGATCAGCCCCCCTCAGAAATCAAAAACAACAAAGGAAGTAAATCTGTACTTTAGTTCACTAGTTAATGATATAAATACGGGGCAAAGGCTCGCGGTGGTGAGATCGCGGATGCCTGCAAAATATTTAGATAATGTGATCGAAGGATTTGGTATTGAAGGGAACACCTACCACATTTTTGACAGCACAGGTACAATTTTCCTCGCGACTGAAAAAGATCAGCTTGGCAAAAATGTCTTCGAACATCTTCCGAATTTACGCGCATTGTATCAGAGTGGCGAAACTAGCACTTTTTTAACCAACCATATTTCTAACGGACTCAATGTCGAAGAAGTTGCGGTATACACGGGAACCAAGTCATTTGAGGATATCCCCGACCTCAAATGGGGAAATGTCTATATAGCCGAAACTAGCATTGTGTTCAAGGCGGAAAATACACTCAAGCTTTACCTGTTCGTAGGAACGGCTGCTACCACTCTGGTTGTTGGTATCTTCGCGGCTAGGCTTGCCAACCGAACCACCCGTCCGATTATTCAAGCCGCTAATGCGGTAGAAAAAATCGGACTGGGCGATCTAGATACAAGACTAGCTGTTCTGAGTGAAGACGAGCTAGGAATATTGTCTAGCAACATCAACGTAATGGTTGACCAACTTAAGTATCTCAATGAAGCGCAACAACAGGAAGCAGTAAGATTAGAAACTGCTCGAAAAGAAGCTAGGGCAGAAGCCGATGAGAGAGCCGAGCAACAAAAGCAACAGAAAGAACTATTACAGCGTCGCGCTTTAGAATTATTGATAGAAGTTGAGCCTGTTAGTCGAGGTGACTTAACGATTCGGGCCAATGTAACGGTTGATGAAGTCGGTACGATCGCGGACTCCTACAATGCGATTATTCGCAACTTGCGGAAACTGGTAGTTGAAGTGCAAGGAGCGTCACAGTCTGTAACCAAAACCACGATTATTAATGAAATATCAGTGCGAGCGGTGTCCACTGAATCACTCAAGCAATCTGCCTCAATCAACTCAGCACTTACTGAAATCCAAGGCATGGCGGTGTCAAGTCGAAGTGTGGGAACAAAAGCGCAGCAAGCGGAAAAGGGAATGCAGGTCGCGGCGACCGTACTCCAAGAAGGGGACGAAGCGATGAACCGTACAGTTTTAGGTATTTCTGAGATTCGTGAAACGGTTTCCGAAACCGCGAAAAAGGTAAAGCGTCTCGGTGAGACTTCGCAAAAGATTTCACGGATTGTTAACTTAATCAGTAACTTCGCGGCTCAGACTAATCTCTTAGCTCTAAATGCAGCGATCGAAGCCGCCCGTGCAGGGGAAGAAGGGCGAGGGTTTAGTGTCGTTGCCGAAGAAGTACGTGATCTTGCCGAACAGTCCGCAACCTCAACTGCCGAAATTGAACAGTTAGTGGAAGAGATTCAAACTCAAACTAATGAAGTTGTAGCCGCAATGGAAACTGGTACAGAACAGGTGATCACAGGTACAAAGCTAGTGCAGAATGCCCGTGAAAAATTGACTCAAATTTCATTAGTAAGCCAACAGGTTAACTCCCTAGTTCAAGAAATTGCGATCGCTGCGGATACTCAAACTAAAACCTCTGATCTCATGGGTGAAACAATGCAAGGCCTTGCAGAGAGCGCTAAAGATACTTCTAAACATGCGGAACATGTAACGCGATCGTTCTCGGAGCTATTGGAAGTTGCGCAAGATTTACAGGTGAGCGTATCGCAGTTTAAGGTTGATTAGGCGCATCACCGCGAGTAGCCTAGTGTTAAATCATGGTAAGGGCAATTCATGAAATGCCCCTACGATACAATGAGGGTTTCAAGATGTTTTTGCATAAGTCTTAAATCCAAGAAAATTATTTATAATATATCCTTTTAAAAAATCATGTTATTGAAAGACAACCTCGAACCTCCACCTTCTGAAAATACTGCTCAAATTTCAGAACAAATTTCAAAGAAACAATCCACTACAAAAATTTTGCTGTCCAAGGTCAATTTATCAGCACCCGAAACTAATCCCAAAAGACATTTCTGGAAATTACCATCTCAACTTTGGAATAACTTGGGGGTAAGGTGGAAATTGTCGATCTTGCTGTTGTTAGCTTCCAGTTTGCCTGTCTTAATCGTGACCCAAATATTAATTAAATCATCGGAACAAGCATCACTCAAAGAGTTGCGAACTTCTGTCCAAGAAAAAGGTTCGTTCTTTGTATCGGAATATGTACTCAGGACAAATTCAGAAAGTCGGCGTGATGCCGAGGCGATCGCTAAAGCCATTGAAGATGCTAATCTTGACCTTAGCGATGTCAATGAACTCGCCGCGAAACGGTCGATCTTGCAACCATTCGTCCAAGTCAAAAGTGAAGGTATTGATCCCGAATCGATTAAAAATCTAAAATTGATCACTGACAATAATGGTCGTAGCATCGAAGGAAATGTACTGATTCTTGATGAAGATTTTTCTAAGTTTCCGCAACTTCCTGCTAAAGATAAAGAAGAACTAGTTCCTCAATCCTATAAACAGAAAGTAGCGCCTAGTAATAGTAATTTGGGGAATCTGCCGATTGTCAAAAGTGCGATCGCCACAGGTAAACCCATGTATGGGATTGAATTGGTAAAATCAGCCGATCTCCAATCCTTGGGTTTAGATAGGCAAGCAAATATTGGTATTCGCCCCCAACCAACTCAAGGACTGAGCAAAGCCAATCAGCCAGCCCCCAATAACACCTACGACATTGAACAAGGAAAATTGGGACTAGTAAGTATGGCAGTATATCCGATCAAAGTTAAAGGTCGGCTTGTGGGGACGGCAGTAGTAGGAGCCTTGCTCAATCGCAACTATGGCATCGCTGACAAATTTTCTAAACGATACAATATTCCCACCGTATCGATCTTTGCCCAAGATTGGCTAGTTAGCACCAATATTCCCTATATCGATCCAAATACTAAAAGTGCTGACAAAACTAGAGCGATCGGTACTCGCGCCTCCCGTGAAGTATCGGACACGCTTCTGAAGCAAGGCAAAGAATATTTCGGCGAAACGAATATTACAGGCATTAATTACTTAGCTTTTTATACGCCACTCTATGACCATAGCCAACTAATCGCGCCTAATTCCAAACCAGTGGGGATTGCCTATGTTGGTCGTCCCCTATCTGAGATCCAAGATCTCATAGCAAATTTATCTAATATTGGTTATGCGATCACTGCCATTTCAATTGTCGCCGCAGGAGCGATCGGGATACTTGTGGCTGGCTCTTTTACAAATCCATTACGGCGCTTGTCTAATTTTACACAACAGATTGGAAGTGGGGAAATGGTAGAACGATTGACTGATAGCGATCGCCGCGATGAAATTGGCACATTGTCGCAAGAGCTAAATAAAATGGTCGAACAGCTAGAAGTTCTGATTGAAGAAAAGCAACAAGAAGCAGTACGAATTGCTGAAGTGAGGCAGGCAGTTGCTCAAACAGAAGCTGAACTACTTCGCATTCAAGAACAACGCCAATCCAAGGAAGCCTTACGACAAAGGGCGCTAGAGCTATTGATCGAAGTTGAGCCCATCAGTCGTGGGGACTTAACGATTTGTGCAAAAGTAACTGAAGATGAAATTGGCACAATTGCGGATTCCTACAACTTGACGATTGGAAACTTACGCAAATTGGTGGAACAAGTTCAAACTGCCTCTCTGTCTGTTACACAAACTGTGACAGAAAATGAACAAACTGTCAAAAACGTAGCGAGCGGAGCTAATCAACAGGTACAAGCAATTAGCCAAAGCCTTGAACAAATTCATACTCTTACAGAGTCCATCGAAGGTATTGGAAATTCAGCCACCCAAGCCGAAGAACAAGTGGGCTATGCCAACCAAGCATTAAGGGAAGGTGGCATAGCGATGAACATTACCGTTGATGGTTTTATGGCAATTCGCGAAACTGTAGTCGAGACTGCGGAGAAGGTAAAACTATTGCAAGAAGCTTCCCAAAAAATCTCGAAGGTGATCAAGCTAATTAGTGGATTTGCATCACAGACGAATATGTTGGCGTTGAATGCGTCAATTGAAGCGGCTCGTGCTGGTGAAGAAGGACAGGGCTTTGGGGTTGTGGCAAATGAAGTTAGAGCTTTGGCATATAGATCAGCAAAGGCAACTATGGAAATTCGGCAGTTAATCGAAGAGATTCAATCCCAATCAAAAGATTTAGGTAAAGCGATGCAAATCGGTACAGAGCAGGTAAACAATGGCTCTCGACTGGTGGAAGAGTCTCGTCAAAAACTTACCGAGATCGCTGTTTCTAGCCAAAGAGTTAATCAACTCATGCAGGAAATTGCCCAGTCAGCTTCTGAGCAAGTCCAAGCATCGGAAGAAGTAAGTCAAACAATTCAAACCGTGGCTCTGATTGCAGCTAACAACTCTACCCAAACCGAAAGTATGAATGCAGCTTTTACTGAGTTGCGAAAAGTTGTCCGAGAGTTGCAAGTCAATGTATCTCAATTTAAAGTCAGCTAGAAAATCAGGATAGTCTCCATGTACAGCACCGAACTAGAGATTCAAGATCAGGCTTATCAATTTTTCAAGCAAGAAGCTCCTGAATTTTTGCAGATAATTGAGACGGGATTGCTTTCTCTCCGCGAAGATCGTAGCACCGCAAATATTCACTCAATCATGCGAGCCGCTCATTCGATTAAAGGCGGTTCGGCTAGTCTCAATCTCGATGGCATCAAAACGATCTCCCATCAGTTGGAGGATGTATTCCGAACGCTATACCGCTTTGAGGGTGAAATCGATGCAGATGTTGAGAGCTTGTTATTACAGGCTTATGACTGTCTGCGAGTGCCATTAATGGATCAATTGCAATCAGGGCATTATGAGTCAGCATCAGCGATCGCGGCGGCGGAACCCATCTTTGATGTCTTAAAGATGTATTTAGGGGAAATTGATGAAGATGCAGAATTACCAACGGCGGCGGAATTAGGGGTTGATATTATCCAGATTGTCTTTGAAGGGGATGTGCAGCAGGGCATCTCGCGTTTGCAAAATGTCCTTGCAAATCCAGAGGGTGTATCTGTGACAGGGGAAATTAGAGCGCAGGTAGAAGTCTTTAATGGTATTGGTGAATTATTAAATCTATCGGGTTTTAAAGCGATCGCCCAGACCACATTGGAAGCTCTGGAGCATAATCCTGATAATCCGATTTTGGTGGGTGAGTTAGCTGTGGCAAATTTTGTTGCCGCCCGTGCTGGAGTTTTGGCAGGCAATCTCGCCCAAGGCGGTAAACCCAGCCCAGAATTAATCGCTCTTACCCAATCTTCAACCAGTTATAAAGAAGATATTCAAAAAGAATCGCAAACCCAAAATCTTATTCAAGAAAGTTCCAGTTTCGATACTTCTGATGATTGGATTACATCCTTAGAACAAGAAATAGATAGTTTTAATTTCTTAGAGCTAGAATCAGAGCCAGAACCTAAATCATCTAATTCTGAGAGTATTTCTTTAACTACAAGTTCAGAAGTTTTTACAGAAATCCCTAAATTCGATGATTTTGATTCCCAAACTATAATTTTAGAGCATGAGCAATTCAATCAGAATTTTGATATTTTTACGGCAAATGTCGATAATAGTCAGAGTAATAGCTCTGAAGCAAATATCTTTGACAATTTGTATTCAGTCTTTGGCTTGGTTGAATTTAATGACTCTGATGTGAATTTATTAGATTCTGAACCAATAGTTACGGCAGAAACTAAACCAGAAATTACTCCCACAATCAACGAAAAAACAACTCAATTAAGTAGCTCTAATCTTGCCAAGACAAAAACATCAACAGAAATCACCAGTAAACAAACAACGACTGAAAAAGTTACTCCCTATATTGCCGAAACCGTAAGAGTCGATCTGCCCCGACTCGAAAGATTAAATAACTTCTCTAGTGAGTTAGTTACCCAAGAAAATACCTCGACCCTACAAAATCAACAACTCCAATCTAAAATTGAGTCCATTCAAAAACAATTCAAAGGCTTTGAAAATCTTTCTAAAAACTTACAAACTTGGCTCGATAAAGCACAGCGATCGCAAGTTAGAACTCAAGATACTAGTTTGATTTCTCCTTCCACAAATTTATCCATATCTAGTAACAGTAACTTATTGGCAGATTTTGATTCATTACAAATGGATTCCTATAATCGTCTCCATAACATGATCCAAGAAGCACTCGAAGAAATCGCCCAAATAGATGAAGGGATGCGTGATATGACGATTTTGATGAAACAAAAACAGCAAACCCAACGCCGTAAACAACAAATTCTCAAGCAAGTAAGGTATGACCTATTATGGTCACGAATGTTGCCACTAGGCGATATTCTCAGCAGTCTGCCGCGCATGGTGCGTGAACTAGCTAATAAATATAATAAACAGGTTACTTTAAAACTATTTGGAACCGGAACTTTAGTTGATAAATCTGTGCTTGAAAAACTCTATGATCCCTTTGTGCATCTAGTTCGTAATGCTTTCGACCATGGCACAGAATCAACCCAAGAACGTCTGGATCGCGGTAAACCTCTCATTGCTTCCATTGAAATTCGCGCCTATTATCGTGGCAACCAAACCCATATCGAAATTAAGGATGATGGTCAGGGCATTAATATTGAAAAAGTAAAGCTGAAGGCGATCGCCGTTGGATTACTAGAACCAGAACAAGCCAATCAAATCAGCAATGAAGAGATTTACCAATTCTTATTAGCACCAAGTTTCTCTACGGCGGAAGTCGTTTCAGAACTGTCAGGTCGTGGCATGGGATTATCTACAGTTCAGGAACAAGTACGCAGTCTCAAAGGGTCTATCGAAATCAAGTCAGAGGTCGGCTTAGGTACAAATTTCATCATCAAGTTACCGCTGACCCTCAGTATTGCTAAGTTGCTAATTTTTAGTGTGCAGGAACGATTAATGGCGATCGCGATCGACACCTTATTAGGAATTATCACCGTTGAATCTAATGCAATTCAAATTGTGCAAGGCAAAGAATTTCTCCGTTTTGAAGAACGCTTGATTCCTTTATATCCGACTTCTATCTTTGCTGACGGTTATCCATTGCCTAAAAAATCTCTAGATCTATTCGCACCAGAATCATTTATTGAGGAAGATCACACCACTTTATTATTATTAGCCGATGGTGATGAAATTGCCGCCCTACAAATTGATCGCGTCATCAATGAACAGGAATTAGCCATTAAACCCTTTGGTAAAGCGATCGCCCCGCCATCTTACATCTATGGTTGTACAGTTATCGGTGATGGTAGTCTCGTCCCTGTGATTGACAGTACAGCTTTACTGGCACTAAATCACTCAGCACTTCCACTAATAAGTTCAGCACAAAATTCCCCACAAAGTTCCACGGATGTACGAGCTACCCCACCTGTATCAAAATTCAAACCCAAACTACTACAAAGACAAACTCTCCTCATTGTTGATGATTCGCTAACTGCTCGTCAGGCTTTGTACTTAACCTTAGAGAAGTTTGGCTATCAGATAATTCAAGCCGCCGATGGTCGAGAAGCGATCGCCCAACTTTCGCGATCGCCCGAAATCCAAGCCGTAATCTGTGATGTGGAAATGCCAGTTATGAATGGATTTGAATTTTTAACCGCCTGTCGGAAAGAGAAGCGTTACGAGAATCTTCCCATAGTCATGTTGACTTCCCGTAGTGGCGCAAAACATCGCGGGGTTGCCGAGATGCTGGGAGCTTCGGCGTATCACACTAAGCCCTATCTTGAGCAACAACTAATCACAACTATTCAAGGGCTATTGAATCCGAAATGAGTTGAGAGAGTCGCACCCGCAGGGTGCGACTCTCTCAACTCTTAAAAAGCTATAAATTATTTCGGGTTGGTATAGAGGATTTCAAAGAGAATTATTATGATCACTAAGCAAAAGAAAGAAGAAAAACTTAAATTTCTCATTTTTACAATGGGAAATCTTAATTTAGCGATCGGCATTGATAGCGTAATTCGGATTATTCCTTTACCAAAAATTCATCGTAGTGGCGATAAATTATTGGGTATAGCCATGTATGAGGATCAAGAAGTCTTAGTTATCGATCTATATAAACGCATTTATAATCAAGAAACTAATATTACAAAGGGCTTTTTAGTGATTTTTGCTGGAAACAATAGTCTATGTGGAATTACGATTGATACTTTGCCCAATGTTGAGGATGTGCCACTTCTGAGCCTACGTATGCTTACTTCCGAATATCGCGATCGCGACACATTGGGAATTGCGACCCACATCATGCAAATACCAATCAAAAAATCTGAACCACAAACTGTTTTTTTACTTGATTATGAATTGCTATTAAAAATGACATCTTCCGACCTTCCCAGTGGACGATTAGTCGTTTTGCCGCACCACTAACTGTTCACTGGAATGCAGCGAGACTAGCATTTGTGCATGCATTTCTAATCGCGCTAGTGCGAGCAAAAACAGTAAAGCAAGCAGGCTAAAAATCCAAGAAAATTTTACCAGTGTGCGGACTGCTATATTTGCCCTACGCATGATACAATGTGAGATCCTTGCTTCAAAAGCCTAAATTAATAGAAGCCGACTACCGACCGTAAGGAAATAACTAAATGACTGTTAAGCGTTTGTACGAAACCATGTATATTTTGCGTCCTGATCTTCCCGATCAAGATGCTGATGCCGCGATCGCCAAATATCAAGACTTCTTACTACAACAAGAAGCAGAAGATATCACCATTCAACATCGTGGTAGACGTAGATTAGCCTACGACATTAAAGGACATCGTGAAGGTATCTATATTCAAGTTAATTACTCAGCGACTCCTAAAACTATTGAGACTTTAGAAAGAACATTTCGTCTAGGTGATGATGTAATTCGTTACTTGACTGTTAAGCTTGAGCCAGAAGCCGTTGAAGAAGAAGCTGATGCTATTCCTGATGCTGAATCACCAGTAGAAGAAGTAACTGCTGCCGAATAATTGACTTGCACAAAATGATGAAAGGTTGGTTTCAAAGCATTTTTGTGTAAATCAAACAATAAAAAGCTCTTCTTGTCCAAGAAGAGCTTTTTATTGTTTTTCTAACTCATAGAGATAGTCGGCGATCGCTTGTTTGCGATCGCCGACTTCCAATTTATGCAAAATTGTATGAATATGTACGCGTAATGTCCCTGATGAGATATATAGAATGTCCGCGATTTCTTGATTAGTTTTCTGCTCGGACATTAAACTCAGAATTTCTTTCTCTCGGAGAAGGAAAAGTATTGATTCTTGAACCAGATAAGTTGTCAAGAACAATTTCCGAAGATTGAATTTGAAAAGTATGTTGGATTTCAGCAGTAGCACTGGCATCCCACCAAGATGCACCTGCTATGACTGATCGCATAGCGAGAATAAAGGTGTCAGCAGTGACTCCTTTGAGGCAATAGCCCTGTGCGCCTGCGGAGACCAAACGCGTGCTCATTGCGAGAAGTAAGTACCAAAATCGGCAAATTTGGATGATTGAGCTTGAGTTGGCGACAGGTTTCTAGTCCGCCAATCCCTGGTAAACCAATATCAAGGAGGACAAGATCAAAGGTTTGTTCTTTGGCAAGGTCGAGCGCCATTTCTCCATCACTCGCCTCAACTAAAACCGTAATTTTCGTCTCCTGCTGTAAGCGCACCTGCAAGCCGAGACGAAATAGCTGATCATCTTCAACTAATAAGATTTTTCGATTATCTAGCGGGCATTGGTTTAGATTAGACAGTGGATTTTTAAGAGTTGTGAAAGTCGCGCCTTGAGTCTGTCGGTTTTCTGCCCAGATTGTACCTTTATGCGCTTCGATAATTTGGCGAGTTAGGTATAAACCTAGCCCCGAACCAGTCGCGAGGCGATCGCTTTGTCCTTGATAAAATCGCTCAAATAAATACTGTTTTTCTTCGGGCTTAATCCCTGCTCCGAAATCAAGTACTTGAACTAACTGATATGATGACTCAGTTTCTAGTACTACTTCGACTTTTGACCATCTTGGAGAATGATTAATCGCATTTGTAAACAGATTTGAAAAGCCCCGCCGCAACTGGAAAGCATCACCATTTACCCTAAGAAATTTACGAAATTCAGAATCGCCATAATGTACAGTCAAATAAACACTGCGACTATTCGATATGGGAAGCAATGATGTTGCCACATCTTCCGCTAAAGTCGCTAAATTAATTGGAGCTAATCTCAACTGCAAGCCTTCTGTTTCATTGCGGTAGACATCAAGTAGGGTCTCAACTAGGCGCAAACTGTTCTGATGACTGCGAATCATCGTAGCGAGTACAGTCTTTTGTTTAAATTGAATATCTCCAAATTGTCCGCGATCAAAAGCTTGCAGAGTTTCGATCGCACCTAGTAATGGCGTTTTTAAATAGGTTATTGATAGTTTGTATCTGTTTGTTTGAGAGATTCCATTAAGATTGCGCCAGCACCAAACATATCGTAAGGGGTCGGCAGATCATAGGTTTTAAATGGTTCGATTGGTGCAATATCTTCAGCAATATCCAAGTCAAGTCTTCTACAAGTACCTGAATTAGTTTGAGCTTTTCGATCGCAGTAAGCCGCCGCGCTGCTGGAATTACTTCGGCTAATGTCATGTTAGTCTCTCCGTAGTCTGAGATCTTGTAATCCTAGTTTACTTGATCGAATGCGATCGCCTCTCTAAAAAAACAAATAGAGATCGCTGCAATCCCAAGATCTATTTTTGAGGTTCTGCTTCTAGCCAACCTTTGACAGTTTCAAGGGGAATGCTGACAAAGGGATTATTTGTGAGAACTTTCACTGTCTCAATACCACCAGATTTAACGGCATTCAGTAATCGATCTTTCAAAGTTGGGTCTTCTTTGACTTTGCGTTTAAGTTCCATCTTGGCAAGTGTTTGTTTTTCCTCTAAAGATCCTTCAGGGTAATCTTGGGCTAGTTGTGTCAAAAGAGCTTGGATTTCCATTGCAGCACTTGTTAGGCTTTGTTGCTGGACGTTAATGATTTGATTTCCTGCGACATTACCAGCGACACCATAGACGTTGCCGTGAAAGTTTTGGCTAAATGAATTAGTTGGTTGCACTGTAGCTTCTTGCTGTTTGCGTTGCTTATTTTGTTCGATGAAAGTTGCAAATTTTTGGGGATCGGCGATTACTTCATCATTGATTGGGGTTTTGACAGCTTCTTGCTGAACTTTGTCCATGTAGGTGTGAAAAGCTCGCTCGTCATCACGGTGAACCAACATATACTCCCTTAGTTCGGTACGAGTCATTTGTTTGTAATCAGGCTGGATCATCTCTATATCTCCACTATTTCGCCGTTACTACCAATCAATACTTCTGTTTCTTCGCCAGCTAAGATGTAAATAGCATTATATCGCGAATCAAATCGAACGAGATAAATGGGTAAATACATACTTGATAGGCTTTGACAAACTAAAAAGCATTTTTTTAACTGCGCTTCTGAAAGCACGTTATGTCACTCCTCAATTACAGGCATTCAAAAAATATCATGAATCACTCACAGCCAGCGATCGCCTATCCATCCTCACAAACAGCGATCGCCTATGCAATCCCTCATAAACATCGCCCTCTAAAAAATAACCAACAGCGATCGCCCCGTTATTTCGTCTATGATAAAAATGTAGATTGAGACTTAAATAAATAACTTATGTTAAATTTACAGGTAGAAGAGCTAAAACCTTTGCTCAAGGAAGCCTTACACGAGTTGTTAATGCAAGAACGTAGCTGGATTTTAGATTTATTTTATGAGGCGATGGAAGATGTGGCGATGGCAAAGGCGATCGCTGAGGGGAAAGATAGTGAGAATGTGGGAAGAGATGAAATATTTGAGTTGTTTGAGCGTTAAGTATGCAAGTTGAGTTTCGTAAGACTTTTAAGCAGGATTTGAAAAATCTTAAAGATGGTAAAGTCCTGAAACGCATTCAAAAAGTTGTTGAAGAGGTGGAATTAGCAAACGCTTTGTCAGAAATACGCAATATTAAATTGCTTCAGGGACATGAAGATTTTTATAGAATTCGTGTAGGTGATTATCGTATTGGGCTATTTGTAGAAGGAGAAACTGTAGCTTTTGTTCGGATTTTGCACCGTAAGGAAGTTTATCGTTATTTTCCATAAGCTAAGTTTCTGCGATCATCAGCGATCGCCTATCCATCCCATAAACAGCGATCGCCTCTCTAAAAAAACAAATAGAGATCGCTGTAATCCCAAGATCTATTTTTGAGGTTCTGCTTCTAGCCAACCTTTGACAGTTTCAAGGGGAATGCTGACAAAGGGATTATTTGTGAGAACTTTCACTGTCTCAATATAGCGGTTTTCAAATGAGCGTGATACGAGCATCACATTCATAAAACCAGCCAAAGAAGTCAGATTCGGAGACAGAATTGAAAGCGAGAGTGATAGCCTCATGAAGCTGTTCAGTGGTTCTCGGAGCAATCGAACGCAGAATGGAT
>CALRWX020000003.1:0-85536 GCA_943371975.1 Pseudanabaena sp. UWO311
CACTATCTGGCGAGATTGCACCGCAAAACTTTCTGCTATTCCAAGTCTTTAGATATGTTGCGTTACTCTGTGCGGTTGCTGATTCATTATCTTCACGACCCTTCTATCCTTTCTTCCATCTAATTCATACTTTTGCCTGCAACGCCCAAATTAACAGCCAGTGAACAAGAAGATTTATTAGCAGACTATTTACCATTTTGTGACACAGTTCAGATGACAGAAAAACCAGTAGTAAATTGTGAATGTCGAGATCCTAAAGATCAAATGTTTTTAGAGTTAGCTATAGCTGGAAATGCTGATTATCTGATCACAGGAGATCAAGATTTACTTTGCTTTGCCCATGATTTCAACTGTCCAATTTTAACCATTGAACAGTTTTACCAAGTTATTGGAGGATAGTTAGATGACTATTGCGATCGCCAAAACCACCCCAAACACCAAGTCTAGAGTCACCTTTGCAGACTACCTAACTTATTTTGACGAGTCTGACACAAAATATGAACTAGTTGACGGAGAACTTGTAGCAATGTCGTTAGGAACTGGTTTACATGGTGAAACAATTGATCGTACATATCAAGCAGTTAATGCCGAGATAAATCGTACTGCTCAACCTTGGATTGTTCGGCAAGGACAAATAGGTGTGCGTTGTCCGCGTGGCATTGGACTAGATACAGTCAGAATTCCTGATGTGGTGGTGATGCAGAGAAATGATTGGCAAGCTTTACAAGAGCGTGAAGCTGTGATTGATTTTGATCTATCCGCACCATTACTTGTCATCGAAGTAATCAGTCCTTCCACAAAAAACATTGACTACCGCGCCAAACGCACTGAATACGCCGCCCGTGATATTCCTGAATATTGGATCGTCGATCCGCTAGAGGCAAAAGTCACTGTCTTAATTAATTCCGATGGTTGGTATGACGTAACTGAGTTTGTTGATAGCGATCTCCTGATTTCCCCAACTTTTCCAGAACTTCAATTTTAACCCCACAAATAATCTTAAAAGGAGCCTAGATCATGAAAAAACAAGCCTATAACTACACTGTACTTTTAGAAAAAGAGGGGGAGGGTGGCTATCATGCTTTCTGCCCTATGCTAAAAGGCTGTCATTCTCAAGGGGACACATTTGAAGAAACTATCGAAAATATTACAGAAGCAATTGAGTTATATATTGAAAGTCTCATTGCCGATCAAAAACCTATTCCTCAAGAAAATTTAATCGTTAAACCCTACAAGAGCGTCTAAATTTTTATTTGCTTAACTAATTATCTAAAAAACTTAGTTTAAATTCATGTTCTTTAATTGTAAAACCACTTTCAATTTCTTCAGGAAATTTAATTGCCATTTGTTGCCAAGCATCTTCTTCTGTCTTAGCCGTCACAAAATATTCTACCAAGCTAGAGTTAACCACACACTTAAAATCACGATCTAGCAAGCCAGCAGAATCTAACGATTCCATTAGTGATAAAGGCTTATCGTCATGTATATTTTCTACTTTTCCTTCACTAACATATTGATCATATAAGTTTGTAATTGCTAACTCAATAACATCTATATCTTCAGAATCAAGATGTTCTTTTAATATAAGCAACAACTTTGATGTATATTTACTCAGCTTAACTTGCATACTTAACCCATACCATTACGCATCAACTATAACCCAAATCTAGCATGGAAAATCCTCTTATTTCACAATTACCAAGCTCGGAAAGCTTGGATATAAGCGCATTGTCCCGACTATTTGATAAAACAACTAACTCATACAAGTATATTTTTCTTCTATCTCTTTTAGACATTATCAATAGAAGACGATTTTCTTCATCTCAATCAATCAGCTTTCAGGATTTAATTGTTGAAATGCTTGCAAACGCTTGGTATCCATACAGTTTTTGTAAGCTTTCATTTGGAAGCCAAGATATGATTCCTTCTCAAATAGAGAGATTAAATCTAAATGTAGATAAAACAAGTATAAAAGGAGATTACGCGGGAAAAGAAAATTTAAGAGCAAATATTTCAAGTCAAAAACTGGACTACTCTCTGATGGATTATGTGCCTTTTCGTATCAATACTGCTTTTTTTCGTGGAGAGTTGCGCGGTCTTGTAGATAGTAAAGTCAATGCAACTGTTATTCAACTTTCAAACCAACATTTTGAAACTCGTAAGCCTTTGCTAAAGTATAGTGATGATTGCTTATCGGTAATAGTTCACCCTGAATGGATAGATTATTTCAAAATAAATTATTCCATTATAAGAGGTTGGATTTCTTGGGAATGGCTAAAATATATGCAAAAATGCAACCCTAGTACACCAGCTATCAGTAATAAGCTTTTTGCTCCAATACAAAGAGATTCTCTCAAAAAACAAACTGAATACTGGAAAAATGTTTTAGAGCATCAAAATCTGACTTGTATTTACTCTAATCAGACTTTAACAACAGATAATTTTTCGCTAGATCATTACTTGCCTTGGTCTTTTGTAACTCATGATCTTTTATGGAATCTTATCCCAACATCTAAAGAAGTTAATTCCTCTAAATCTGACAATCTACCCTCAAATATTTATTTTGATTTATTCGTAGGTATACAACATACGGGCTTGATTGTTTCCCATGCAAATATGACTGAGAAAACTTGGTATCGTTACATTGAGTCTTTTATAGCAGAGTTGCGAGTGTCAGACAAAAGCGACTTACTAGAATTTGAAAAACTACATAAAGCTTATACTTCGGTCATTTTGCCACAGCTTAATATTGCAATGAGTCATGGATTTATTGCTAACTGGCTGTATAGATCGCCCCATTTATCTTGATTATCACGCCACCTCACCCGTTGATCCGCGTGTCGCTTCAGTAGTCATGCAATATATGCTGACAGAATTCGGCAATGCCAGCAGTATAGACCATATCTACGGAGACAAAGCCGATCGCGCAGTCAAACAAGCCGCCAAACAAGTCGCCGATTTAGTCGGAGCCGTGCCTAGAGAAGTAACTTTTACATCTGGTGCGACCGAAAGCATTAATCTGGTGCTGCAAGGATTACCCAAAAAATCACCTAGCGCTCATAAGCTGAAAATTGCTTTATTACCCATAGAACACAAAGCAGTTCTTGATACTTGTCATGCCCTAACTAAAAAGGGACTTGCCGAGATGATCTTTTTAAAAGTCGATCGCCAAGGCAAACTAGACCTCGAACATTTAGAGACAACTTGCTCTCAAGGTATAGATTTAATTTGTGTGATGGCAGCCAATAACGAGATCGGCACTATTTACCCTGTGCCAGATATCGGCGCGATCGCGCAACAATATGACATCCCCTTTCTTTGCGATGCCACCCAAGCGGTTGGCAAAATCCCCATTAACTTTCGAGACTGGGGCATTACCTACCTGACGCTTTCAGGACATAAAATGTATGCCCCTAAAGGCATCGGAGCCTTAATTTTGCGTAAAGGCTATCAGCTAGAACCACTAATTTATGGAGGTGGACAGCAAAAAGGGATCAGAGCAGGGACGCTCAACGTCGCAGGAATTGCTGGTCTGGGTGAAGCTTGCCGCTTGCGCCAACTAGAAATGTTAGAAGACGAACAAGTAATTGCGGCTAAACGCGATCGCCTCCAATGTTTATTACTAAAGAGTATTCCTGAACTTGTGATCAATGGAGATCTCATCAACCGATTGGCGGGAAACTTGCATATTTCTATCCCAAATATTCCCAATAAAGCAATCATTGCTAGAATTCGCGATCAACTGGCGATCGCCACAGGCTCGGCTTGTGCATCAGGAGTTGAGGCTACTTCTCATGTTTTGCAAGCCATTAACCTACCCATAAACCTCATTGAAGGAGCCTTACGAATTAGCATTGGCAAATTCACATCCGATGCAGAAATTGATTGTGCGGCAAATATCTTGATTACAGCAGTGCGGGGAGTGTCAAACCAAGAATCCACAGCACTTTTAGCAAGGCTATCGGGGGCAACACCAGAGGCTGTCGTATAGTAAACATACAGATTCTCACCAGCACCTTTTCTTTCAGACTTTGATTTGTTCTAGCTACCTGCTATACATGGGACTAATAGCAATGGGATAACTCAGGTCGAAATCAGGTGGATTTTGAGCAAGATTAGCAATTTTTTGTCCAAGTACAGGATGAATCCAATCAGCAGCAATCTCGGCTAAGGGAAGTAAAACGAAGGCGCGATCGCTCATACGAGGATGGGGCAATACTAATTCAGGAGTATCGATCAGCCGATCGCCATAGAGCAGTAGATCTAAATCAAGCGTTCTTGCCCCCCAACGTTCACGGCGTTCACGCCCAAATATTAACTCAGTATTAAAAAGCACTTGCAAAAGCTGAATTGGACTAAGACTAGTTTGCAAAATGGCGCAACCATTGATGTAGTCAGGCTGAGGAGCAGAGTTTGGTAAGGTAATTGCCTTGGTGCGATACCAGTTAGAAACTTTAACTACCTCTATTTCAGGATGAGTAGCAAGCCGAGCGATCGCCGCTTGGACAATTTGTTCGGAGTCACCTATTTCACTGCTTAGGTTACTACCTAGGGCGATCGCGCAAAGCTCTATCATGAAATTCTATGTAATTAAGAACAAAGACGATGTAAAGCATCGTCTTTGTTCTTAATTATAGATACTTACTATCCCTCTTTACTTGTTATACGGCAACAGTTTCACTGGTACGGTATAGCTTTGCGCCAACATTTCGTAACTTTTCTTCAATGCGATCATAACCACGATCGAGGTGATGTAAGCCCATGACTGTGGTTTCGCCATCGGCGGCTAGTCCTGCGATGACCAATGCAGCTGAAGCGCGTAAGTCCGTTGCCATGACAGGAGCGCCTGATAATTGCGGAACGCCTGTCACAACAGCCACATTATTTTTGAGGCGAATATTTGCGCCCATGCGATTGAGTTCAGCAACATGTTGCAAGCGGTTTTCAAATACAGTTTCAGTAACAACACCATTCCCTTCACAGATGGTAAGTAAGGCCATAAACTGCGCCTGCATATCCGTTGGAAATCCGGGGTACGGTAGGGTTTCGATATCCACAGCACGATAGCGATCGCCGCCAATCACTGTAATTGTATCTTCAGAATCTTGGCGCACAGTCACACCCATGTCTTGCAATTTAGAAATTGCTGCGGTCAGGTGAGCAGGAATCACAGGCGACATCGATA
Source organism: Pseudanabaena sp. UWO311 (assembly GCA_943371975.1). Lineage (GTDB taxonomy): Bacteria > Cyanobacteriota > Cyanobacteriia > Pseudanabaenales > Pseudanabaenaceae > Pseudanabaena. The sequence goes on from CALRWX020000003.1 coordinate 5,186, forward strand.
AAGTTGATCGCGTGATAGCGGCGGCGACCATGAAAGTAGCGGCTTCAATGCGATCGGGTATAGCAGTAAAATCGGCAAAATGAAGCCTGTCCACACCATCAATAACGATTGTATTTGTACCAGCTCCACGAATTTTTGCGCCCATCGCAATGCAAAGATCGGCGAGATCAATGACTTCAGGTTCTTGAGCTGCATTTTCAATAATGGTTTCGCCTTCTGCCAATGTTGCTGCCATCATCAAAGTTTCGGTCGCTCCAACACTAGGGCAATCGAGATAAATTTTTGCACCTTGCAAACGGCCATTACTGCTTGTGGCATGAGCATGAACGATGCCATGCTCGATCTGCACATATGCACCTAAAGCTTGTAAACCACGAACATGTAATTCCACTGGACGAGCCCCGATCGCACAGCCTCCGGGTAGAGGCATTTTTGCAGAACCTAGCCTTGCCAATAGCGAACCAAGGGCAAAGAAACTGGCTCTCATTTTACTGACTAATTCATAAGGAGCCGAGTTGGTGGTCAGATTGCTAGTGTCAAGATCAAGTATTTCGGCATTACGAGAAATTTTGACCCCAAGAGTTTCGAGAATATCACCCATACGCTGCACATCAGCGAGGTTGGGAACATTACGGATGCGGCATCCTTCCGAGGATAAAAGGGTGCCTGCCATGAGCGCAAGGATCGAGTTTTTTGCACCACTAATGGGGACATGACCAGATAAAGGTGCTTTGCCAATGATGCGGAGGACTGGGGCATTGGGTTCGATATGGGACATTTGCGAAGAGTCGAGCGTGGTTGATTCAATTGGCTCAATGATTTGTGAAGCTGTGCCGAGATCCATCGTCGATTGCATAAGCTGTGATTGTAATGTAGTTGCGCTAGTTGAATTGGTTGTAGAAATGATCGCCTTGTCCTCCTCACATCAAAATTAAAGTAGCCAAAAGTTTAGCGGAGTATACCCGAAAAACTGTTAACTTTTGTACAGGTAAGTGTATTTACTTATTATTAATGATCGAGTCATATATGGCTATAGCATTTAAAAGAACCAGATTGTTGATGGCGTAGTTAGCCCTGCCATAACCTTTGACAATGAAACCATATCAAAACATTCCCATTACAGATTGTCACGAGCCACTCGTCGCGATCACTACTGATCCAATCTGTGGCATCAGAACTGTTAATCCACACCCCTATATGTCGTTGGGCGCACCCTATGGCGATCGCTCTCCTTTTTTTGTACGTCAAGGAATTTTAGAAAGATTACGCAAATCTCAAACCTATTTGCAAACGATTCGCCCTAATTGGAAAATCGCGATTTTCGATGCCTATCGTCCCATTCCTGTGCAGCAATTTATGGTGGATTATAGTTTCGTGCAATTAGTAGAAAGTAAGAGCCTAAAAGTTGATTCTCTTTCTGAAGAACAGAAAATTTTACTCAATGCCAAAGTGATGAAGTTTTGGGCAACTCCTAGCCATGATCCGAAAATGCCACCACCTCATAGTACAGGCGCTGCGATCGATGTTACCTTTTACAGGAATCACTCCGAAGGCGTGATTCCTGTAGACATGGGTTCGCCAATTGATGAAATTAGTGATCGCTCCTTGCCTGATTATTTTGCTAATTCCAATGATGAGCAAGAAATAGAATTTCATCGCGATCGCCAATTATTACATCAAGTAATGACCCATAGTGGATTTGTGAGACATCCAAATGAATGGTGGCACTTTTCCTATGGTGATCAGCTTTGGGCATGGATTAGTAATGAGAAACTGGCGATTTATGGAGGCTTGAAATAAATGAAGGTGGCGCAAAGCGCCACCTTCATTTATTTAATAGAATGGCAAAAATATGGTGAGAATTTCACCGTCGTAGGCGGCAACACTGGAATGCATTCTCACGGTGAGTTTGCCTCCTAACGCTTTTAGTAAAGTCTTCGTAGTTGGTAAGCTGAGACTCAATGTCCCTGTTTCTGGTTGCAGCATTAACCATTGACCAACTGCCTTAAGTAGAGGCAAATCGCCTCCACCTTGACTAGTTAATTGCGATTGAAATTGCAATTTCAGATATTCACCTGCGCTGGTGAGAATTAATTGGATATGACTATCAGGCGGAAAACTACGAATTAGGCGATCGACTAAGCCATTGAGTACTTGAGATAGAAGTAGCGCATTGCTAGAAATAGGAGGGATTTCTGTTGGCAAGATCATTTCCAAGGAAATTTGCCGCCGTCCTGCGTGTTCCTGCCAACGCATAAACCCATTACCGAGAATCTCTTCGATTTGGGTTGCTTCTAACATGATTGGATAGCTATCCAATTGAGCAGCCTCAAAAATCAAATTAAATCTTTCTATTTGCTCCGTGCATTCCGCATCAATTCTATCTAAGCGCGTTTTTACCTCGGTAGATATATCCTTACGGCGTTTAAGCGATCTCACTAACATTCTGATGGTTGTAAGTGGAGTCCTTACCTCATGGGTAATCGCCTTAATGATATCAACTTCTTGGATTTCCGGAATTGGTAGTTCTTGATGAATGGAACTTTGAGCCATTAGAATCGCGCTAAACCTTGCCATAACTTGATAGGGAGGCATCATTAGCGGGAATTGCTGCAATTTAGCTTGTAACAAGATTTGTTGCTCAGTGCGACGGATACGGGGAAGCAAAGTTGCGATCGCGATTTGAATTACTTGGGGATGGAATGACCAAAGACAAGTATGACTTTTTTGAGGAGATAAAACTAGAAAACTAAAGGTCTCAGTTATTAAAATACAAAACCATTCTTGATTGAGCGTGTTGGACTTAGGAAGCGAAACAATTTGCGTATTGCTAATCGGTAAAGTCCCTGTAGGAAATAGTGAAGATTTACTGGTCGTAAATACCCAAGTTTGTAAATCAGGTTGGAGAAAAGCAGCCTTTGGGAAAATGTAAGGATGATGAGTTAGTATGATTCCCCGCAACTGCCTCTGCATCGAAAATTGCTGAAGCACTGCGATCGTCCGATGCCAAAATTCCTTTGCGTCAGTTTGGTGCAACTCTTCGACAAACTCATAGGTTTGTGCGTCTTGGTGCAAGGCTTCGTATATTGTTGCAAATCCTGTTGCCAATGTTTCAGTGTCCTCAAGCTACTTATACCTGTGGATATTAGGGGTAGGATTGAGGGCGCAATGCTCCCTCAATCCTGATCTCTAGAACTTAACGACCTTGAGCGAGAGCAGCCTCAGCACGATCAAACTCTTGGACTAGGCGATCGCGGACTTTGGCAGGAACAGCACGCTTACTCGTGCCATTGTAATATCCTGCCAAAGTATTGAGCGCTGTTGTCATTGTTGTATAGGAATAAAAGCCATTTTTTTCGCGATCGGCTCGATAACGCGATATATAGGCATTGATCTTATATCTAGCTGCGGTCTTTACTGCTGAACGATTCTCAGCATTTTCAGGTAAATTAATTGCTTCACGCAAAGTTTTGATTGTGTCTGTTGTATCAGCAACATAATTACCTGTCAGTCCCGCATTAACAAGGGTTTGAACTTCTTTGGTGGTTAAATTTTCGCCATTCCTAGAAAATAGCGCTGCGTTTGCTTCTGGAGCAAAACCACCAATTAAGACTAAGACCACTAATCCGAAAGCGATCGCCGAACCACATAAGCCTTGTAAATAACCTTTTAAAGAACTAGCTAAAGCTCCGTACTCTGCCTTGACATTTATCTTCATATTTATAAAGTTATGAAATTATACATTTTTGTTGTCCCTCTAATCTTATGGCTTTTATGACAACCTCCTCCTGTATCCAAAGGATGGGATCATAATGTTATGAAATCATAACATTATGATCCCCATAAAGATTTGCCGTGGCGATCGCCACAACAATGACAGGTATTTGGTTCTAGCTAAGTATTTGTACTTGAGGAATCGTTATTAGATCACTTAAACCAATAGAAGATAAACCTTTCAGTCGTTGACCATTTAAAAATTTTTGGCAAAATATACATAGTTATATACCGAACCCTTAGTTCAGTCCAACTAGGGTAAACAAACATTACAAGCAGTTGGAGGCTAATTTTATGGCTAGGGAACGTCCTCCCTTAGACGAAATGACTTTACGTCAACTTCGTAAAGTAGCAGCAGAACTAGAAATTTCTCGTTATAGTCGTATGAGAAAATCTCAGCTAGTAGCTGATATCCAGTCTATTCTTTCCGCACAAGGTGTAGACTCCACCTCAGATAGCAGTAACTCGGAGACACAAGAAATAGTGGAAGCATCAAAGTTTAATTTAGGTAGTGAAGAAACAGCAGAGAACTTAGAATCACTTGCTGCTATTGACAAGAGCATCGGCGATCTGCCCACTGGTTATGGGGAAAGCCGTATTGTATTATTACCTCGTGATCCCCAATGGGCTTATGTATATTGGGATGTTCCTAATTCTCAAAAGGAAGATTTGAGAAAGCAAGGTGGACAACAGTTGGCTCTACGTCTATACGATGCCACTGATGTAAATTTGGACTATCAAACTCCCAATAACTTACAGGAATACAATAGCGACGAACTAGCACGGGAATGGTATTTGCCTATCCCTATTAGCGATCGCGACTATGTAGCCGAACTTGGTTATCGTTGTTCTGATGGTCGTTGGTTAGTCCTAACTCGTTCTAAGGTTGTCCATGTTCCCCCCGTATTTCCATCAGAATGGGTCGAAGACAACTTTATTACCGTTCCTTGGGATCAGACACTCAAAGGGCAAACTTTATTCACCTTGGTTCCTCCTGACAAGAAAGTTGTACCTGCTGCTCCCGAAGAAGTAACCAGCACTAATGCCTCCTATGACGAAATCTTCAACATCGCTCGCGAAGCTGAAGTTCAGCGCATCTCTGCTTCGCTCTACGGCTCACAACAGCATGAATTAGGATTTACTTCTCCCCCTGAATCCATTAGTTCCTACATTTTTCCCTCTGGTGCAGGTTTATTTGCAGGTGCAGCAGGTGCAATTAGTGCTAGTGGCATTAACTACTCTGGCATTGGTCTAGAGTCTAGCTATAGTTTCTTCTCTAGCGAAGCTCCCATCCATCCTCGCCAGTTCTGGTTAGTCGCTGACGCTGAGTTGATTGTTTATGGTGCTACCGAACCTGATGCTTCTGTCACTATTGGCGGTCGTCCAATTAAGCTCAACCCCGATGGTACATTCCGATTCCACACATCTTTCCAAGATGGCATCCAAGATTATCCAATCTTTGCAGTTGCCGCAGATGGTGAACAAAACCGTGCAATTCACTTAAAGTTTGAGCGTCAAACCCTTGAGCGTCGGACTAATACTAAGGAAGAAGCAATTCCTGAATGGATTAGCTAAAATTTCTAATCATTAGTAAAAGATAGATAGGCGGCGCTTTGCGCCGCCTATCTATCTTTTTATCTGTGATAGATGAGTGTTCCCCGATCGCTATCAATTTCAGCAAGACAACCAACAGGTAACGGAGCATTTTCGCCATCATGTCCGAATGGTAAGTTGATCACAATGGGAATTCCTAAATCCAATAACCGATCGCGCCAGACTTCTTCCATCGTGAAGCTAGGTGTGGATACTTCAGATTGACTAAATCGCCCGATTGCAATTCCCTTTAACCTCTGCAAATTTCCTGACCAACGCCAATGGGTTAGCATGCGATCAACCCGATAGGGAGCTTCGGACACATCCTCGATCGCTAAAATTACATTCTCTAAATCAGGACAGATATCTGTACCGATGATATGGGTGGCAAGGGTTAAATTTGCAGGTAAGAGAATCCCCTGATTTGTACCTTTGCCCCACCCTTTTCCTGACAAAGTAATCGAGTTTACTTTTCCCTCTAGCCAATCAAATAACTGCTGTAGCGATCGCTCTGGTTCATTGCCCAAGGTGGTCAAAACAGGAGCGTGTAAGCCGCCAATCCCTTTGTTTTTCGCAAATCCCCATAGCAAAGCGGTGATATCTGAAAAGCCAATTAACCATTTAGGGCGATCGCTGAGTTGTTGCCAGTCCAGTTTTTCCATAAGGCGCATTGAGCCGTAACCACCCCGCGCACAGGCGATCGCCACCGATTCAGGATCATTCCAAGCGGAAATTAGTTGCTGGCAGCGTTGATCGTCATTTCCCGCCAAATAGCCGCAAGATTGGCTTAAATCTTCGGGAATGACAATTTCATAACCGCGATCGCGCCAGATTTTGACACCTTGTTCAAAACGTTCCCATTCCCTTAAGGCTCCACTAGGAGCAATAATCTGTATTTTTTGTGAAGGTGCGATAATTGGGGGGGATTTGGTTATTTGCATCTTAAATTTAGAGAAAAATCTATATTACAAGAAAAATTTGAAAGGAATTGCCGAGCAAACCCTTTCAAATTTTTCTTGATTTTTACATTATCGTAAATTTAAGTCTATCTGGGTGTTAAGAAAGCGCAAAGCGCTTTCTTAACCACATTCTTGATAGTTATAGGACTGCAATTGATAAATGTGATAGAACAATTGCCAAAAATACTTTTCGGTTAAGCCACAAGTAGATGCACCCCGCAGTACCACATTGGAGTACCAGTCATTTGGGGCAAGCTCGCGAGATAGCTTATTAACAACGCTATAGGTTCTCACATTTGCATAGATTTCTTTGTCAACCGAGACTGTGATTAGTTCGTGTTGATAGCCACCGTACGATACATCCTCACGAATATCTAGGAGATCGCTTAGGCGCATCGGCAAGCAATATAAAACCCCTTCCACATAGGAGGTGGGATCTTGCACAATATCTAAGCAACCACAACCACGATGGGGCGATCGGTAATAGAAACCAAGTTTATATCCACTTAAACGAGCTACACCAACAACATAGTTATGCGCTGTTTCACCGAGCGATCGCTTCAAATCAACAGGACACATACAGGAGCCGTAAGCAAAGTAGTAAAACATCGGCTCAGATTGACGACTTAGTTCTACATTAGAACTTTCTAAAATCTGCAAAGACTGTATTTTCTGGGATTTAAGAGAATCTGGCATATTTGTAGCTTTATAAAAGCAGTTTGGTATTCTAAAACACCTGCAAAAAGTATAAGGCTTTATGTAAGCTCATAATAATCAACTAGATGAATAGGTTTTTCGAGCGAGCGAGCCTCGGAATTTGCTTAGTGAGATTACAGATTAATAAATTATGTCTTGCCTGATTTTAAAAAAATATGTCCGAGTATACAAAAAACGATCCAGACGCAAAATTAGAGTCTTCAACAAATGATCAAGATGATCGCCAAGAGGAAAAATATCAAGAAGCCCAGATCTCTATAAAAAATTCTCTAAAAAATAACTTATGGGATTTAGCTATTTTATTTGCCAAATTAGGTGCGACTGCTTTTGGTGGACCAGCCGCCCATATTGCTCAAATTGAAAGAGAAGTAGTACAGCAACGTAAATGGCTCAGTCGGGAGCGATTGCTAGATTTGCTTAGTATCAATAATTTGATCCCAGGACCAAACTCGACCGAATTGGTAATTCATGTGGGATTAGAAAGGGCGGGGATAATCGGTGCAATTGTTGCAGGAGTGAGTTTTATTGTGCCTGCCATGCTATTAGTGTGGGGCTTAGCGATCACTTATGTTGAATATCAAACCATTCCCGCCATTGGTTGGCTCTTGTATGGTGTAAAGCCCGTAATTATTGCGATCGTATTGCAAACTCTGTGGAAATTAGGTGGAGCCGCCTTAAAGAATATACTGACTTGGAGCGCAGGAATTTTAGTAGTAGCTCTATATTTCCTGAATATTAATGAAATTGCGCTCATGCTAGGTGCTGGTATCGCGGTCACCCTAATTCGCAATCTTAACTTCCTCAAAAAAAATAAATCCCTGCCTAGTATTCTTTTTCCTTTTTCCTTTTTCCCTTTCCCGTTAGCCACAGCCATCACCGAAATTACTCCTAAACCTTGGAGCGCAGTATTTTTTAGCTTTTTGAAAATCGGTTCTGTTTTATACGGTAGCGGTTATGTACTATTAGCTTTTGTGCAGCAGGAATTTGTCGATCGCAATCATTGGCTGACTTCACAGCAGCTATTAGATGCCGTCGCGATCGGTCAATTTACCCCCGGCCCTGTATTAACCACAGCTACGTTTATCGGTTATATTTTGGCAGGAAATTTGGGTGCGATCGCGGCGACGATTGGTATCTTTTTACCAGCTTTTATTTTAGTTCCTGCGGTAAATCCTTTTGTGGCAAAATTACGCAAATCACCTTGGACAGCAGCTTTCTTAGATGGAGTGAATGCTGCTTCTATTGGATTGATGGCAGCCGTAGCATGGGAACTAGGACGTGGAACCCTGATTGATATTTGGACAATTGCACTAGCGATCGCCAGTCTTGCCATTCTGCTCAAATTTCCCAAAATCAACTCAGCTTGGTTAGTAATTGCTGGCGGTGCGATCGGTTGGCTGCTTAAATTTAATCAGTAATTGGTTGCGTTGGTACGATCGCTCTGGCAAGTTGCTATTATGGAGTGCTGAACAAGTAGAGCAAGAACGGGAAAGAGCAGAAATACTAGCAGCGAAGTTACGTGAACTTGGTGTTGATCCTGATACTCTGACTTAGATTAATTTTAAAACTCAACGATATTCTTCTCACTCGTGCTATTACCAGTACCAGAAAGATCTAGATAATTCACCCCTATTTGTTTGCTAATTTCAGCTTTGCGCTGTTTGGCTTCTTTGACTTTGGCTTGGCATTCATAACCAAAGTCGGGATTGGCAACTACATCTGTACTTTGATATTTGCTCAGCCAGTCTTTTTCATGTTTCTCACACATGATGTATTGAATTTTAGCGATCGCAGTTCTTACGACAATTTGTGGACGTAATAGGGCAACACGAGAGTTTTCATCCAGCCAAAGCAAATGCTGCAATTGTTGAGCGACTTCTTCTTGTTCCGCACAGAGAATTTGTAATTGTTGTACTAGATGATCGGGATAAGGCTCTTCGGCAGCAAGGGAAGTTTTGTTGGATTGGAGTAGATTGAGAATTGTTTGCCAAAGGTAACGATGATTAGATTGCGTAAATTCAATATTCTCTTCTTCGGAAATCTCTTGATATAAATAAGCGCGATGTTGTGGAAAATGCAGATAGATTTGCAAAAGCTGGGACTCAGCAGAATGTAACGCATTGGTTGTTGGCGCAATAGATGGAGCAGGCTTATTGCTATTCCAGCGTGTATTGCGTAACTGACGACGAAGATCTTGCTCTAGGCGTAATGCTAAATAGGAATTGCCTTGAGATAATTTTTGAGCAGAAGTATGAATGTAATGGGTACGAAAGAAGGAATCAACGGGAAGATTATTTAATAATTGCGCGATCGCTTGACTACTTTTTTGGAAGTTATCCGCTTGATTGAGATTTTGCCCTGCTAGGATTTGATCAATTTGCCAATCAAGAAATAGGGGCGCATTTTTGAGTAAATCTCGATATGCCTCTGCATTATGTTGTTTGAGATATTCATCAGCATCCTTACCGTTGGGCATCGTCAGAACTCGCAACTGCACCGTGCCATTAAAAACTAATTCTTTAAAACCTGTGATCGCCTTTTCTGCTGCTGTAATTCCCGCTTTATCTGCATCGAAGTTTAAAATTACATTTTTGGATTCGGTATAGCGTAATAATTGCTTCATTTGGTCGGCATTAAGAGCGACACCCATTGTCGCGATCGCCTGTTCAATACCTGCTTGATGGAGAGCGATCGCATCAAAATAGCCCTCCACGACAATCGCTTGATCGGATTTAGCAATGGCATCTCGCGCTTTATCCATGCCAAAGAGAACCGTACCTTTACTGAATAGTTCTGTCTCGGGCGAGTTTAAATATTTAGGTTCTTCATCACCAAGCGACCTTCCACCAAAGGCAATCACTCGACCTCGAGTATCGTGAATGGGAATCATGAGGCGATCTCGAAAGCGATCATAAAATCCATTTCCCGTTTTGCGGGAAACGATTAAACCCGCTTCTTCCAATAACTTCATGGGAATTTGCTTTTGCTGGACTAAATATCCTATCAGGGTTTCCCATCCCGCAGGCGCATAACCCAGTTGAAATTTCTGGATTGTCTCTTTGCTCATTTGTCTCTTTTCAGTGAGATACGCCAGAGCTGCACGACCTTGGGGCGCATAGAGTGCATGCTGATAAAAACTTGTTGTCAAAGCCATCACTTCATAAAGGCGATCGCGTTGGGAGATTTGACGCTGAATCTCCTTAGCTTTCTCTGGCTCAACGGTCTGAATAGGAACGTTATAGCGTTTTGCCAAATCTAAAACTACGTCAGAGAACGATCGCTTATCGATCTCCATTAAAAATTTTACCGCCCCACCTGCCGCCCCACAATTAAAGCAGTGGTACATCTGCCGCGATGGATTTACTGTCAAAGCTGTAGCATTTGTACCGTTGTGAAAGGGACAAGCTCCCCGAAAATTTGCCCCACTTTTGCGTAGCACAACGCGCTCAGACACGATATCTACGATATCTGCCCTTTGACTCACTTGGTCAATCGTGTCTTTGTGGATTTGGAACTGTGCAGACATAGCGATCGCCTATTTGAAAACCGCAATACAGCGCTTTACGCCTTCTCAAAACCCAGATAAATTGGCAAAAACTTGCTTCGCAAGTTTTTGCCAATTTATCCAAAATACATAAAACCTAAATAGGTAGGACTTACGCATCGTGTAGATGTAGCGCGTGCGAAGCACGCGCTACATCTACCTAAAATCTAGTAAATTCGTTAGTCTTGCGTAAGTCTTAATAGGCTGTAACTATATACGATTTTATATTATTTCCGAGAGGAGAAAAAATTTTAAAAGTATTGGTTTGCAATATTTTTAAAATTTTCTTGTTTTTAGCGATGGGCTAAACCGATAGCTTGTTGAATGTTATCCAAACCATTGGCTTCCAGCTTAGTCACTAAGCCTTGCAAAATCTGTTTAACGACTAAAGGCCCCTCATAAATTAAGCCTGTGTAAACCTGCACGATCGCTGCGCCAGCCGTGATCTTTTGCCATGCGTCCTCTGCATTAAAAGTACCACCCACACCAATAATCGGCAGGCTGCCATTAGTGTTTTTCCAGATGAGGTTAATGACTTCTAAGGAGCGATCGCGCACAGGCTGACCGCTAATACCGCCAGCTTCCTCCGTGACTGGTTTACCTGTAATCGATAAATGCGTAGTCGTTAGATTTTGACGGGAGATTGTCGTGTTCGTGGCGATGATGCCTGCGACACTATAAGCTTGACTAGCTTTGACAACTTCGATAATGTCCGCATCATTCAAATCAGGAGCAATTTTTACCAAAATTGGTTTATTCGCGGTATTAATCGGTTTTAATTCGGCAAGAATCCCACATAATTGCTCTGTAGCTTGCAAATCACGCAAATTAGGTGTATTTGGAGAACTTACATTGACGACGAAGTAATCGCCAAACTCATAGAGCGATCGCAAGCTTTCGGCATAGTCAAATTTTGCATCGGTGATTTTAGTAACTTTTGATTTACCGAGATTAATACCGAGGGGAATACTGAGCTTATGACTCGCTAAATAATGTTTGAGATCAATGGCAGTGGCTGCTGCACCCCGATTGTTAAAACCCATACGATTAAGTACGGCGCGATCGCTAGGTAAGCGAAATAACCTTGGCTGTGGGTTGCCCGACTGCCCCTTTGCTGTAATTGTCCCTACCTCCGCAAAGCCAAAGCCAAAATTTTCCCATGCGCCGATCGCTTCAGCATTTTTATCAAACCCTGCTGCTAAACCCACAGGATTATCAAATTTTAAGTTCCATAGGGTTTGTGATAGTCGCACATCGCTATAGCAAAAAGTGGACTTAGCGATCGCTTGCAATACCGATGAGTTACTAATTTGACGACAAGAGGCGATCGCAAAGTGATGCGCTGCTTCAGGATCGAGGGAGAATAGGAGTGGACGCACCCCATGTTGATAAACTAGGTTTAGCATAGATTATAGGCTTCATAGCAAGTAAGTCCTGCAAAGCAAGGCATACTAGATTTCACAATTAAGTTTCACAATCGAGATTACATCTTCCTATGGTATCGCAACAACTGACAGCGCCCCTCGACGGACCAGTCTGGATTGCAGAGCAAATCGAAGAACGGGTTACTACAGAATTAGAAAAAACTGAAAATCTCCAAAAGCGTCTTACTACTTTACAACTACGTTTCGATCTTGGTGATATTAGTGAAGAAGATTCTATAGCTCAGGAGCAGGAAATTTTAGAGGCAATGGAGGCAGAAATGGATGACCAAGAGCGATAAAAAGGCTTTAGATTTTTTATCGCTTAAATAAATTTATCTATTGAAAAATCAATGAAAATCAGTGAACTAATTAGCAGCTACTATGCAGGTCGTCGCAACTTTACAGGAGTAAATTTTAGCAAAACCGATATGAATGGAATTGATTTAAGTCATGCCGATCTCAGTGGGGCGAATCTTAGTCAATCGAGTTTATATGGTGCAAATCTCAGCAACACGAAACTCAATGGTGCTGATCTGAATGGGGCAAAGCTTTATCGCGCTAATCTCATAGGCACAAATTTTAGTGGTGCAGACTTAGGAGAAGCTGATTTGAGTGAAGCAAATCTTAGTGATGCTAAGCTGTATGGAGTGAATTTGTATGGAGCAATTTTGAGCAAAGCAAGATTACCCCGCGCTAAATTGACGGGGGCAAACATGGGTAAAACCAAGCTAAATCGGGCTGATTTGAGTGAAGCTGTTCTCAGGGATGCGCGATTGTTTGGAGCAAATTTAAGTGATGGGATTTTGCAACGTGCTGATCTTAGTCGCGCTAGCCTCAATGGAGCGACTCTGAACAGAGCGATGCTATCTGAGGTTGATTTAACTTTTGCAACTTTATATGGTGCAAGTCTTTGTGATGCTGATTTGAGTGAGGCTGACTTAACTAGTGCGAATTTGCAAGGTTCTGATCTTACTCGCGCAAATTTTTTTAAAGCGAACTTAAGTAAGGCTAAATTTACAGATGCTGTCACTGATGGAATTCAAACACAAAGGGCAACTTTAACGGGTGTGATCTGGACTTAGAATCAATTATGAATAACTGGCAAAATATTCTTACCTTCATCCAAGAATTAACTAAATATGTCGGCGATCGCTTACTTGCGGATTTTGAACAGACAAGAGTAGCGATTACTAAAGATGATGGTAGTCTTGTGACAAAAAGCGATCGCTGGGCGGATGCTTATATCAAGGCAGCATTAGAAAAGGAATTTCCAGATTTTGGGGTTTTAACGGAAGAATCAACCCAAGTTCTACCCAATTGCGAATGGGCTTGGGTTGTTGATCCTCTTGATGGCACAACTAATTTTACACGCGGGATTCCCATTTGGGGAATTTCCTTGGGGCTATTGCATCATGGTACGCCTATATTTGGTTATGTGGCTTTTCCACCGTTGCATCAAAATATTTACGGCTGGTCAGATGAGCATAGCTCAGCCGCATTTTTAAATGATAAACAAATCCATTTATCTCAAGTTTCACCCGATCCTGATGCTATCGGCAATTACTTCTTTAGCGCCTGTTCCCGCAGTCTCGAAAAAATGGGACTTTCCAAATTTCCTTTTAAACTACGAATGTTGGGTGTGGCGAGTTATAACATTTTAACCGTAGCGATCGGCTCGACTATTGGTGCAGTGGAAGCTACTCCTAAAATTTGGGATATTGCGGCTGTTTGGGTAATTCTAAAGGCGATCGGGGCGATCTGGATTCCCTTAGAAGATTCTCAACATATCTTTCCCTTAGAAATGGGTAAAGATTACAGTAACCGTAATTTTCCAGCTTTGGTAGTTAGTCATGCTGAACTATTGCCAATAGCTAAGGAAATAACAAGACCATTTCTTCAATAATGATGCACCGCGCTTTGCACGGTCAACCCAATAGAGATCGCGACAAGCACGAGGTTTGCCGATCACCTGTTCGTAATGCTTTGCCCCAAAGCCCCAGACAACTAAAAAGCACTTTTAAATATAATGTGATCGCTCGATTCGTAATGCCTCAGTAGCCCTTTGGGATTCAATGGCAACCTGTGATAAGCAAGCATAAATCAATACTGTGTACTTTGCTTTTACTGCTGATTCAAGCTGACGGCATTGGTAGGATAGTGGTAAGGCTCCGATATAGTCACTATTTGAACGTAATTTATTCAAGGTTTGTAATAACCTTGGATGATCGTTAACAGCGATCGCCTTATCAAGCGCTTGTACTAGGATAGGAGTCTCTTCTAAATATGTATCAATCGCATCCAAAAGAAATTGCACGCCATTACCTCGATGATTTGCTATTGATAAAATCGTTGCTATAAATTGTGGTTCAATAGCTGGCTCGCGATCATCACCGTAGGGCACGGATGTCGAAGATCCTAGATCATCTTGATTAATCCCTACCTGATTCAATTCGCCATTTTCTGAATTCTCTGATTCTATTAATTGCTCAGGGGAAAGGTCCGCATGAATTATTGCTGGTATTTCTAGAGCAGGTGATGATATCTCTTCAGCAGTATCTAGTTCTCGTTCATTTTTGTTCGCTTGATCGACATCTAAATCAGTTTCTTTTAGATCCAAATTGTGAGAATCGATAGAGATTTCGGGAGTAACTATTGGGGGATCAAAATCTTCGATCTTAGAAGATTTTGATACGATTATTTCTGTCCCATTTATTTCTGGCTCAGCAGTATTAGGCTCTTCTTCAACTTGGCTTAATTCTGATATATCTGACGCGATCGCATTAATAACTGGTGCATCATCAGTTTCAGGATCAGCTGGGACATGATCTTGACTAACCTCTAAATTATCAGTGCCTATAATAGCCTCATGTTCTGAGTCCACAATATTGGAATTTTCTGCATTATCTTCCTTTGAGGTAACAGATGCCTCTTCATTGGCATCCTCAAAATCTTTGGAATCAATAGGATCAAGATGAGATAGTGTATTGATTACTGGAATCATAAATAAAAGAGGTAAGCCATTTTGAGCTATGACACCTTGCAATATGGGGATATATTCAGTATCTGAAGTCTCTTCATCAATTCCTTCTATCTCCAACACTGTGTCTGTTTCGCTTCTCTTCACATCTCGAATTTTAGGTTCTTCTTGTAACACTGTGTCTGTTTCGCTTCTCTTCACATGTGGAGTTTGAGGTTCCTCTTCAGTGATATCTTGAGGAAATAGATTGTTGAATGATTCAGCTATATCACTTGTATTTAGTGTATTTTGATTATTACTAGAACTATTTGAATCAGTTAGTAATGTAATTGAATTTGTTGATTCAGTCTTCGGTTCACCACTGATCATTTTAGATACTATTTTCTGCAAACCATCTAACTCAGTTTGTAAGTTTTGCACATCATCCGTTAGAGTTTGCGACTGTTGGCGCAGATTTGACAAGGAGATCGCAGTGCCAATTTGTGCTGACAGCAAAGATAGATAAGTGCGATCGCTTTCTGACCAACTATGATAAATATTGCCATGAAAAGCAACTAGGGTTCCCCAAGTTGCATGCCCCTCATAGATTTGATTTACAGTATAAGTAGAAATACCAATCTGTTGTAACAGCGTTACGAAATGAGAAGAAAGGCTTGAACTACGGATGTTATCAACGGTTTGAGAAGATTGTTCCGCTTGCATAGACTCGATCATATGCCTTGATAGTACAAGCTGTCTTTCAGGCATATCGGCAATGGATGCTAATCCTGAAGCGATCGCATCCGTCACAAACTCCCCACGCCCATCGGGATGACGACGAAAAATGGCAACTCGATCAATTTGTAAAACTTTCTGAGCAACTTGGACAGCTACTTGCAAAACAAGTTCTAGCGATGGCGATCGCTGAATCGCTTCGGCAAGCTGAGCAAGTGCTTTTTCCCTAGCCAAAATATTACTAAAAATGTTAGAAGCCTCTGTAACCAAGACTTGCTCAGGCAAGAGCTTTTCTTGCCGTTCTTCCCAGCTAAGTTGAAAAACACGTTCCTGTTGCACCAAAATTGCTTTGAGGCGTTCATAGGCAGCGCGATCGCGGCAGAGATGGCGAATCTGATCTAAGAGGGTAGATTCCATGAGTACAAACAACTATCCTCGATATTATTCCAGCATTGTTTGTAAAAGATTACCTGAAATCTGTGTTGCCTATGTACGCGGCTGCACAAGATTTCTTTAATACAAACATACAAACTGTTACGGATTTTAGCTAACTTAATCTAACGATCGCATGAGACACAAAGCGTAACTTTAGTATGTCTGCTTCGCGTTAAACTTTAGCTAGAAAAAATTTTTAAAGGCTTATGCAAGGTAAATTCCCATTGTATCCCCCCATACGCTTTGGCACTGACGGTTGGCGAGGTATCATTGCTGATGACTTTACTTTCGAGCGCTTAGCGGCAGTCGCCCCTGTCGCCGCCCATATCCTACGGGAAACCTTCGGTGAATCAGGTAGTAATACGATCATTGTTGGGTATGATCGAAGATTTATGTCCGATGCTTTTGCCAAACGTACTGCTGATGCAGTAGCCGCGATCGGATTTGACGTACTTCTTGCTGATGATTTTGCACCCACACCCGCCTTTAGTTGGGCAGCTTATGAGCGAAAGGCTTTGGGTGCTTTGGTCATTACCGCGAGCCACAACCCTGCAAATTATTCAGGTTTAAAAATCAAGGGGGCATTTGGTGGCTCGGTGTCGCCAGATATTACTGCTAAGGTTGAAGAAATTTTAGACATTGGTGATTTTGTCTATGAAACCCCACAAAAGGGAAAAATCGAAACCTTTGACCCATGGGAAAGTTATTCCCATGCCTTACGCAGCAAGGTAAATATTGAGGCAATCAAAGAGGCGATCGCGCTGGAAAAGCTAACCGTCTTTGTGGACGTGATGCATGGAGCCGCAGCAGGTGGTTTAGCAAAAATTTTAGAACTACCAGCCGATACCAAGTCTAATTTAGTGGAAATCAATGGTAATAGCGACCCTCTGTTTGGTGGCGGCGCACCTGAACCACTACCACGCTATATTGCTGATCTTTTCCGTCAAGTCAAAACCTATCATCATGAACATCCCGATAAAACTTTAGTGGGATTTGTTTTTGATGGTGATGCCGATCGCATTGCGGCAACTGATAGCGAGGGCAATTTCTTAAGCTCGCAAATTTTGATTCCGATTTTATTGGAACATCTTGCAAAACATCGCGGATTTAAAGGCGAATTGATTAAAACCATTAGTGGTTCTGATTTAATGCCCAAAGTTGCGGCTCTCTTTGAGTTGCCAGTATATGAAACTCCCGTTGGTTACAAATATATTGCGGAGAGAATGCTTTCGGGAATTCCTTGTTTATTGGGTGGTGAGGAGTCTGGCGGCGTTGGCTATGGCAATCACATTCCTGAGCGTGATGCTTTGCTGTCGGCTCTGTATGTGTTGGAGGCGATCGCTACATCCAACAAAGATTTAAGCCTTCTCTATAGCAATCTGCAAAAGCAAACCAATTTCTTCTCCCACTATGATCGCATCGATAAAAAGCTTTCAGGAATGGCTGCTCGTGAGAAGTTAGTCTCAACTCTTCAACAATTTTCGCTTACTGAGATTGCAGGACGCAAAGTAATTGATGCTCAATCTCCTGATGGTTTTAAGTTCCGCTTAGCAGATGGAAGCTGGTTATTAATTCGCTTTAGTGGTACTGAGCCTTTGCTGCGTCTCTATTGTGAGGCAGCAACCCCCGAACTTGTCCATAAAACTCTCAATTGGATTTCTAACTGGGCAGAACAATTCAACTAAAAAAGAAGGGGTGCTTTGCGCCCCTTCTTTTTTAGTTGAATTTAGCAAGCTTCAGTTTCTAATACAAAACGTAAAGTGGATAGACCTTTTTTGAGTTGGCGAGAAATTGTGACTGCACTTACCCCTAGCATTTTCGCAACATCTCTCTGAGGAATATCTTCAATAAAAACAAACTCAACAATTTCTCTAGTACGTTGCTCTAACAAAGATAAAGCTTCCTGTAAACGGAACTTCTCATCCTGTTGTAATTGCATATTGCTTTTAGGATCAGCAACAAGATCGCCAATAGAAGAACCGTCATTCTCTTCCGAACGAATCGGAGCATCTAAACTTAAAGGAGCGCGATTTTGGCAAGCAAGTTTTGCCTCTTGCCATTCATTGAGTGTAATTCCTAGACCATTAGCAAGTTCCTGTGCGGAAGGTTCTCTTTGTAAAGTATTACGTAGCTTTTGCATTACTCGTACTGATTGCTGTTGCAAATCCATCCAACGGCGGGGAATACGAACAGGCGAGCTTTTGTCGCGTAGATAATGCTGGATTTCACCGCGAATATAGCGAACAGCAAAGGAGCTAAAGGCATAGCCGCGATTTAACTCAAATCGATCAACTGCTCCAATTAAACCCAAAGCCCCCACTTGTAATAAGTCATCATATAGTTCTGAGTGACGGTCTGCCCAGAAATGTACTTCTTTTTTGATAAGACCAATATTTAAACGCACGATGCGATCGCGTAAGTATGCTGATGGCGCTTTGCGATATTGCTTGAGTAATTCAAGGGTTGTGGTTTTGTCTCCCACCGAAAACTCACGTACTTTATGGGTAGAGATGCTCGACTGAGTAGGAATTTGCGATTGGATAGTGAGTATTGCGGTGGTCATAGGTTTGCCCTGAACTAATCAAGTCTGTTAGTTAAGTCATAAAGAACTTTTTTAGTTTCGATATACTTAGATTAGTAGCTTATTGGGCGATCGTCACCTTGCAGGCTGTTAGGGATTTTCAAATGTGTTAATTTTTAAAATACTTAACACCTAACAGGTTGTTAGGTGTTAAGTTAAAAGAGAACTAGGATTTTGTGAACGATAGAGAATAATATATCAATTGAAAGAGACTGTCGAAGTGTCGAAGCACATCTTTCTCATAATTGCTCGTATTTCGATTTAAAGTAGGACTTACACAAGACTAACGAATTTACTAGGTTTTAGGTAGATGTAGCGCGTGCAAAGCACGCGCTACATCTACCCGATGCGTAAGTCCTATAAAGATTAGTATTAGTGTCCAATTTGTGAGCTTCTAGTTATGGAAAATTTACAAATGGAAAATTTACAAGCTGAACCTGAAGCGGAGACTTTCCAGCCATTGGTTGGTGTTGAGGTAAGGACTGAGATCAAAGTTTTAATTGTGGACGAATCGGAAAGCGATCGCTTAACTTATTCGCGTTATCTGCAATCAGACTCAGAGAAAACCTATCGCATTATCGAAGCAGAAACCCTAGAACAAGGTATAGAACTATGGCGATCGCAGCAGCCTGACATTGTGCTAATCGAGCTAAATTTACCCGATGGCTATGGCTTGGCATTTCTAGAAGCTATTAATATCAATCATGCAAATCGAGTCCCTGTGATTGTGCTGTCGGGGCAGGGAAATGAACAAATGGCTGTAAATGCCATGAGATTTGGAGCATCTGACTATTTGGTTAAAGGGGATATCACAGCAAAATTACTCAGTATTGTGATTAGACAAGTGCTGCGAGAAACTTTATTGGGGCAGGAAATATGGCGATCGCAACAACAGCAAATATTAATCTCTGGGATCGCACTGCGGATTCGCGAATTTACGGACTTAGAAGATATCTCGACTGCAATAGTTAAAGAGGTTCGTCAATTTATTAATGCTGATCGCGCCGCTATTTATCAATTCAACCCAGATATGAGTGGCAAAATTGTTGCCGAAGATATTGGCTCACCTTGGCAGCCTTGCTTAAATGTACTAGTTCAAGATAATTGCTTTCGAGAAAATCTTGGAGGCGCATATTGTAAGGGCAGGATTTTCGTTGCTAATGATATTTATGCCGCTAATTTGTCACCTTGCCATATTAAACTGCTAGAAAGATTTCATGTACGCGCCAATCTAGTAGTGCCGATCTTATTCCCAAATGAGAATAGGATCAGCAGTTTATGGGGTTTGCTAATTATTCATCAATGCTCAGCTCCAAGGGTTTGGTTGGAGTCAGATATCCAGTTAATTCAGATGCTGTCTGTGCAGCTAGCAATCTCTATTAAACAAGCGATCGTTTATCAACAACTGCAAACTGATTTGACAGAGCGCCAACGAGTTGAAGCTTTACTCTTAGAGCAGCAAGCTGAACTAGAAACCCGCAATGACTTATTAGAAAGAACATATGCAGACTTGCAATGTACGATAGAGGAATTGCGGGTCACTACAGAAGAACAAGTCGCGCAACATCGACGACTAGAGTACGAGCAGTATCGCTACCAAAATTTATTTAACTTTGCACCTGATGGATATTTGGTGACAGACTTATCGGGCAAGATATCAGAAGGGAATCAAGCCCTTTTAGAACTATTTGCCATTAGCTATGAGTTCCTTTTGTCAAAGCCCTTGGTGTTGTTTGTTAGTTCTGACAATAGAGCCTTTTTCTATAACCAACTCAATCATTTTTTATCCCCAACTAATGTAAAAACAAAGTGGGAAATTATGTTGCAGCCTCATCAAGGCGCTCCTTTCCCTGCGGAAATTACCGTAACTACAAATATCAATCAGAACAGTAAGGAGAGGCAACTTTTTTGGATGATTCGCAATATTAGCGATCGTAAAAAGATTGAGCAAACACTACAAGAAACCAATCAATCCCTAGAGAAGAAAGTTGCAGAACGTACCCAAGAACTATGGCAACTTAATCAACTGCAACGCGCAATTCTTGATAGTACAGATTACGCAATTATCTCTACAGGTTTAAGTGGCATCATTCAGACTTTTAATGCTGGCGCGGAAAAAATGTTTGGCTACAGTATGGGGGAAGTCGTCGGAATAGTTACACCCGAAATTTTCTATGATTCTCAAGAGGTACTCGACAAAATCGCTAAAGCCTCAAAAATATTAGGAAAAGATCTTGGTGATGGCTTTGGAGCGTTGATGTCTATGGCGATTCAAGGCGTTATTGATGAAGAGTGGACAAATATCCGTAAAGATGGTTTGCATTTCCCCATATTAGTATCCGTGACAGTCCTTCAGGATTCTGGCTGTCAACCTATCGGTGTTTTGAGTGTCACAAAAGATATTAGCGATCTCAAACGAGCTGCATTGCAACTACAGAAAACAACTGATCGCCTAGCTTTGGCTCTCATTTCTGGAAAGATCGGCTGCTGGGAATGGGATATTCCAGAGAACATTATTGTTTGGGATGATCGGATGTATGAACTGTATGGAGAATTAAAAGTAACTAACTTCCAAATACCTTATGAAATTTGGGCAAACGCAATACATCCTGATGATCGTAAAGCTACCCAAACTTTACTCCAAGAAGCTGTCTTAGGACAAGTAGAATATGATTGTGAGTTTCGGGTTATTCATCCCGATCGCAGTATTCACTTCATTAAAGCCTATGGAAAAGTTACGCGAGATGCTCAAGGTAATGCTGAGAGTATGATTGGGATTAACTTTGATATTAGCGATGACAAACAATCAGAAATGGAATTACAGTCAGCTAATCTAGAACTCACTCGTACCACCAAGCTCAAAGACGAATTTCTTGCCAACATGAGCCATGAACTCCGCACACCGTTAAATTCCATCATAGGATTATCAGAATCCCTTAAAGATGAAATTTTAGGCTCACTGAATGAAAAGCAATTAAGGGCAATCACTATAGTCGAGTCAAGCGGCGAACATTTGCTATCACTGATTAATGACATTCTCGATCTATCAAAAATCTCAGCAGGAATGATAGAACTAGATATTGAATCTTTTTCGATCAAAAATCTCTGTGATTCCAGTATAGTCTTCGTCAATCAGCAAGCATTTAATAAAAGAATCAAAATCCATAGCCATATTCCTCCATATATAAACAACATCAAAATCAATATCGATGAACGTCGCATTAAACAAGTATTAATTAATCTATTCACAAATGCCGTCAAATTCACTCCCAATGGAGGAAATATTAGTCTCCTCGTTGCGATCGGTAGTGGCGATACATGGCAGGGAGAAGCGACAATTCCTCAACGAATTAAAGACATCAATTCGCCAATGATCCTATTTCAGATAGTAGATACGGGTATTGGTATTGCCGCCAAGGATTTGCAAACACTTTTTCAGCCCTTTGTGCAGGTCGATAGCGCTCTTAACCGTCAGTATGAAGGCACTGGTTTAGGGCTAGCCCTAGTAAAGCAGATTGTCGAACTA
Organism: Pseudanabaena sp. UWO311; assembly: GCA_943371975.1. Taxonomy (GTDB): domain Bacteria; phylum Cyanobacteriota; class Cyanobacteriia; order Pseudanabaenales; family Pseudanabaenaceae; genus Pseudanabaena. The sequence goes on from CALRWX020000003.1 coordinate 27,430, forward strand.
CATGGAGGTCAGGTCATATGTGAAAGCGAAGTTGGACAAGGTAGCCGCTTTACCGTTGCCCTCCCCTATGAAATGTCAGCATCTAATGCGATCACCTCCATATCATCCGTACCAACTTCTATAACTTCATCATCATTAGTCGTAAATTCTAACAATGCACCGCTTATTTTATTAGCTGAGGATAATGAAGCAAATATCGAAACCTTTACTTCCTATCTGACCGCAATCAATTACCGCGTCATCATTGCTCGAAATGGAATAGAAGCTATTGCTCAAGCTAAAGCCAACTTGCCCGATATCATCCTAATGGATATTCAAATGCCTACTATGGACGGACTAGAAGCAACTAAGCAGATTCGTCTTGATCCTAACTTGGTTGATATTCCGATCATAGCCCTAACTGCCCTAGCAATGGAAGGCGATCGCGAAAAATGTTTGGAGGCAGGAGCTAATCAATATCTGTCTAAACCCGTCAAGCTCCGACAACTTAACCTCTTAATTCAGCAAATTTTAGATTCTGTAAAATAAAGACGCAATTTTTTGTGGCGCGGCTTTGCCGCGCCACAAAAAATTGATACAAAATTACACCTTTGGCAACTGGTACTGAGCAATGATTCGTTTAGCAAATTCGGGAACATGGGCTTCTAGCTTTTTGGGATAGTTGCGGCGCACGTAGAGGTAATTGCGGACAAAGTGGGAATCGAGCGAAAATCTGCCATATTCCAATCCTTTTGGTCCAATTTTATTCACCACAAAACTAATGATCCAAGCTAACCAAATTGGCAATGTCACCGCTTGATCGTATGCTGAAATCCCTTGTTGCACTGCCGCACGGCGATCGCCACTAGAAATCACAGGCTGAGTCAGCAATTGATCTTTGATTAGCTCCAGCATTTCTTTGCCCGTCTCGTTCCGCACCACGATCCATTGCCAGCCAAAGGTCGCACCCATATATCCCACGACGATATCTGCGAGCGCATTGGTATAGTCAAAGCAGGTCATGCAGGATGGGGCAAACACATCCTTGAGTTCTTTAGTATTTAGCCCAAAGAAAGGTACTTGCTCCGTTGACCCATCAGAATGCTTGAAATGGACATTAAAATCCTGCATGAATTCGTAATGCACTACAGTTTCAGGCGATCGGCTAGTGGTATCCAGAAATTTTTGTAAGCCTTCTCTCGTCACATTATCCGTGCAGGGTGTCCCCAATACATAGAGCTTTTCTAAGCCTAGTTCTTTCTCAACGGTTCTCAGAGCCTGAATTTGACAGCCCACACCGATCGCTAAAAGTCTTTTGATTCCCGACTGCTCGATCTGTTCTAGCACAGAGAGATTAGGCGAAAGGGTTGGTTTATTTACCCGAGCTGCCAAGATTTCTTCACGGTTACGGGCAATTACGGGCTGGGGCGTAAAGCGATCGTCTTTGCTAGACTGCACACAAACCACACCATCAACTAAACCACCCTCTAGCATCGCGATCGCTAGAGTTGACACGATACCTGTCCATTGCGCCCCTTCGATTGGTTCAGTTTTGCGGGCGGCAATCATTTCTTGATGCACACCAAAATAAAGCTCTTTCTCGTTATCGAGATCACGCGATCGACCATGAGATTGCGTCTCTAGCTCATCAATATGTTGGGTAATAAACGCGCAAGCCTCTTTGACATAATGAATGTAATAGGTATCACAGAGACCACACTCACTGCATAATTCCTTAGCGGGACGACGCTTTGTATCTGCAAGAGCTTTTGCTTTGCGATGGGATGGGACAACCGACATTTTGCTATTTCTTACTATAGGGATCTATCTAAATCATATAACAAGGGGCTTAAGCTCCCATTTAAGAATTGTCTAGATCCCCCTCATCCCCGCTTAAAAAAGGGAGAAGAAAAAAATTCGCCTTCCTTTTGGAGTGTCGATCCTCCTTAATCCCCCTTGTTAGTAAAGGGGATTGAGGGGGATCGTTAGTAACTGACGATATAACTATAACGTGAGTGCGGGATAAGTAAATCGCTATAAACCTTGACTTAACCACGAGAAATCAAGACTTTCAGGGATTGCTTATCCCGAACTCACGTTACTTAGAGTGAAAGGTCAAAGAAATAAATTTTACTGAGCGTACCTTATTTGACTTTTAGACTTTCCACATTCCATAACGCACCAGTCACTCCAGTACTACCAGCAAGGGCAGATGGTTGAGCATTTTCTACGCGATCGCGTATAGCTACTAAGTACAGTGGAACTATTAAATGAATTAGCGGTAATTGTTCCTGAACTAATTGCTGATATTCAGCATAGATTTCTTTGCGCTTAGTTTCATCAAGTTCTTGCGCTCCCTTAATCATCAGATCGTGAATTTTTTGTTCCCATTCAGCAACCTCGCGATTAGGAAAAGGCTTTTCTTCACCGACGGGACCTTTATTAAATAGATGAGAATCTCCATCGGTTGCCCAGAGATTAATGGCACTATTTGGTTCCGCACCGCCTGTAAAGCCAAGAAGCGTGGCATCCCATTGCTTAGAGTTATCAAGCTTATCAGCAATTATCCGAAAATCAACGGGGTTAAAATCGACTTTTATTCCAATTTTTTCGAGATCATTTTTAATTTGCGCTCCCATTGCAACCCTTCCACCTGTCGGAGCCATTAAGGTAAAGCGTACTGGATTGCTTTGGGCATCTAATAATTGTTGCTCGGAATTATATTTATAACCTGCCTGTAAAAGAATTTCCTTGGATTTCTCAGGTAGATAGTCGTACGCCTTAAGTCCTTTATCAAGTGGTAAGAAATAGGGGCTGGGAACAGAAATCGGTGAGTTTTGAGTTTGAGCTAGACCGCGTGAGAGATTGGTAATCATCGCTTCTCGATTAATGGCATAGGCAACAGCACGACGAAAATTGACATCATTAAACCATTTCGACTTGATGGGTTCCACAAAGGGCTGATTAGTTTTCGGATCTATTCCCTTATTTAAATTAAACGTTATGAAGGCTTGTCCTGTAGCAGGTCCAGCATTATAAATTTTGTAGCGATCGCGCTTTTCAAAGCGCTTGAGTAGTTGATAATCTTCTCCTCGCAAACGATACATATCGAGATCGCCCGAACGAAATCGTAGCAGTGCCGTGTCAGGGGATTCCACAATCTGCATCACCAACTTTTTGATATATGGACTTCCCTTTTTCCAATAGTAGGGATTTGGTTTATAGCTTAACCGTTCCGATGGACGATATTCTTGAATGAGATAGGGACCACTGCCGACTAGTTGGCTAGTAGGAGTTCTCAAAGTCCATGTTTCTAAAAATTTTAATTTTTTATCGGTGGGACTTTCTATAACTGTGGGTGCAAAAACATGTTTGGGTAGAATACTAATCCCACCTAGAGTTCGTAAAGCAGGGGCAAAGGGTTCACTCAGAAGGAAGGAAATGCGGCGATCGTCTAGCTTCTCAACTTTAGGTAATGTCTGCGATTTGCCAACCCGTAATATATCGCGAGTGCCTGTGGGGATCTTCTCATTAAAAAGGATATCTTGATAGGTAAATAGGACATCATCAGCATTTAGGGGCAGACCATCAGACCATTTTAAGTCTGATCGCAGTGTGAAAATGAGTTGTTTACCATCCTGCTGAAATTCCCATTTTTCGGCTAGTTCTGGCTCTAGCTCTTTGGTAATTGCATTTTCTGTAATTAGCCCAGTAAGTGTATAACCGATCGCAATGCCACTATAGGCATCATTAATGAGAACTGGATTAAAGGTTTTAATATCGCTATCAAGGGGAACTACTAAGCGATCTTTGATAACTTCTGATTTAATAGAGCAACCCCAAAGTAACATTGAACACATGCCAATAATAATCAGCAATATCATTGCTTTCCATTGTTTGACTTTGGTTCGTTTCTGCATACTTTTTCTCACGATCGCACTTTCCTTTAAAATAGTATAACTAAAGAGATAGTGGCGGCGCAAAGCACCGCCACTATCTCTTTGATTTTAGTCTTATTTTATTAATAAAACTACGGCATGCACAGCGATCGCCTCTTTCTGCCCGATCGCATCTTGACCTTCATTGGTAGTCGCCTTCACACTGACACAATCAATCGGTAAATTCATTGCTTGCGATAGGCGATCGCGCATTGCCTTAATATGCGGTTTAAGTTTTGGTGCTTCTGCAATCACCATAGCATCAAGATTATTTACTCGCCAACCCTGCGCCCCTATCAACTCCTGTACCTGTTGCAACAGCATAAGACTATCGGCTCCTGCCCATTTGGGATCAGAGGGTGGGAAGTAATGCCCAATATCACCAAGGGCAAGCGCTCCCAGCATCGCATCCATGATTGCATGGGTCAATACATCAGCATCGCTATGACCTAGCAATCCTTTTTCGTAAGGGATTTCGACACCACCAAGGATCAGGCGGCGATCGCTAACGAGTCGATGCAAGTCATAACCATTGCCAATGCGGATATTCATAAATAATCTGTCGAGCTTAACTATTTACAATATTACAGCGCTTTGCACTGACATAAAATCACAGAAATAATTACATAAAAATATTGAGGTGGCGAAACGCACCACCCCAATATTTTTGTCAAATAGACTAAGCGTAGTCTTGAAGTGCTTTTACAGATATTGCTCCAGTTTGTAGCGACCGAATCGCAGCGATCGCGGCTTTTGCGCCAGCAAGGGTGGTAATTACAGGGATCTTATAAGCCAGTGCTGTACGCCGAATCATTTTGCCGTCAGCTTTGGCTTCTTCGCCACTGGGTGAATTGATAATCAATTGGATTTGACCATTTTTCATCACGTCACTAATGTTCGGACGACCTTCGTGAACCTTGAGAACTTGCCTTGATTCGATGCTGTTACGGCGGAGGATTTTGTGAGTTCCTTCTGTCGCCACAACCTTAAAGCCAAGTTCGATAAAGGCTTCGGCTACTGTGGAAATGCCACTCTTATCGCGATCGTTGACCGAGATAAATACAGTTCCTTCAAGGGGGAGATGCGTGCCTGCTCCAAGTTGAGCTTTCGCAAAGGCGCGACCGAATTCGGTGTCAATGCCCATGACTTCGCCAGTTGATCGCATCTCAGGCCCCAAAATTGTGTCAGTTCCCGCAAACTTAGCAAAGGGAAGTACGGCTTCCTTGATCGAGATATGTTTGGGAATCACCTCTTCCGTTAAGCCTAATTCCGCAAGGGTTGCCCCTGCCATGATTCGCGAAGCATAGTTCACGAGGGGAACGTTAATGGCTTTACTGACATAAGGCACAGTACGGGAAGCGCGAGGATTAGCTTCAAGAATGAAGATTTTGCTTTCCTTAAGATTGTTGTTGTTTAACTGTACCGCGAACTGGATATTCATCAAGCCAATAACGTTTAAGGATTTAGCGAGGCTAATTGTCCATTTACGAATAGTGGCAAGAACTTCGGGAGGTAGTGAGAAAGTAGGAATCGAACAAGCGGAGTCGCCTGAGTGAATCCCTGCTTCTTCGATATGTTCCATAATGCCGCCGATGGTGACATTGCCCAGTTGATCGGCGATCGCATCTACATCCACTTCGATCGCCCCTTCAAGAAAATGATCGATTAATACAGGATGTTCTGGCTCGATGATAATGGCACGGCGCATATAGTCTTCTAGTTCTGCATCGGAGTAAACTACTTCCATGCCACGACCACCGAGAACGTAGCTAGGACGCACGACTACTGGATAGCCAACCCGTTGGGCAATGACCACCGCTTCTTCTTCAGAACGCGCCAAACCATTGTTAGGTTGAGTAATTCCCAATTCTTGACAGATCGCTTCAAAGCGTTCCCGATCTTCAGCGATGTCGATAGAATCAGGAGAAGTCCCCCAAATCTTAGTTTTGGAATTGTTCTCTTCCAGATAACGCAGTAAGGGAACCGATAACTTAAGAGGAGTCTGTCCACCAAACTGGATGATCACACCTTCGGGCTGTTCCGCTTCGATGATATTCAACACATCTTCCCGAGTCAATGGCTCAAAGTATAGGCGATCGCTAGTGTCGTAATCGGTGGAAACTGTTTCAGGATTGGAGTTAACCATGATTGTCTCGAAACCAGCTGCCCGTAGTGCATAGCTGGCATGACAACAACAATAGTCAAACTCAATACCCTGCCCAATCCGATTTGGTCCACCACCGAGAATCATCACTTTTCGTTTTGTGGAAGGTAGAATTTCTGATTCTTCTTCATAAGTCGAGTAGTGATAGGGAGTCAGCGCTTCAAACTCCGCCGCGCATGTGTCAACTGTTTTGTAAGCAGGAATCACGCCTAGCCCCTTGCGATAGATACGCACAGCGTCTTCATTTGTGCCTGTGAGATAGGCGATTTGGCGATCACTAAAGCCTAAACGCTTTGTTTCCAATAATTCATCTTTGAGAATGCTATCGAGCTTTCTACCCTTAATCGAAAGTTCCACATCGGTAATTTCACGCATCTTCTGAAGAAACCAAGGATCGATATTGGTTAATTCAAAAATAGCTTGTACCGATAGTCCAGACAAAAATCCATCACGGATCGAGAAAATGCGCTCAGGATTAGGAGTACGCAAACTGTATTTAATTTTGTCGAGATCGGGTAGCACCTCTTCGCGATCGCCACCAAAGCCAAAGCGTCCAACTTCAAGTGATCGCAAAGCCTTTTGAAAGGATTCTTGAAAAGTCCGTCCGATCGCCATTGCTTCACCAACGGATTTCATTTGCGTGGTTAGGATCGGCTCGGAACCTGGGAATTTCTCGAAGGCAAAGCGGGGGATTTTGGTGACAACATAATCAATAGTTGGCTCAAAACTGGCAGGAGTTTTCTTGGTGATGTCGTTAGAGATTTCATCAAGGGTGTAACCAATGGCTAATTTTGCGGCAAATTTGGCGATCGGGAAACCTGTAGCTTTGGAGGCGAGTGCCGAACTACGAGATACGCGAGGATTCATCTCAATTACAACCACATCGCCATTTTCAGGATTAATCGAAAACTGAATATTGGATCCGCCAGTTTCGACACCGATTTCACGAATAATCTTGATCGAATAGTCCCGAAGGCGCTGATATTCCTTATCCGTAAGAGTTTGAGCAGGTGCAACCGTAATCGAGTCGCCCGTATGGATACCCATCGGATCAATATTTTCGATGCTACAAATGATCACCACGTTATCGGCGAGATCACGCATCACCTCTAGCTCGTACTCTTTCCAGCCAATCAGCGATCGCTCGATCAAGATTTGTGATACAGGACTAGCTTCTAAGCCTGAGGCGCAAATTTCTTCAAACTCCTCTTGATTGTAGGCAATACCGCCGCCTGTACCACCCATCGTAAAGGCTGGACGGATAATTAGGGGGTAAGAACCAATTTCTTGGGCGATCGCACGGGACTCTTCCATCGTTGTCCCCAAGCCCGATGGACACATGGCAACGCCGATCCGCTCCATCGCCTCTTTAAATAACTTGCGATCCTCCGCCATTTCGATCGCTTCTAGTTTTGCTCCAATCAATTCCACGCCATATTTTTCTAAAACACCCATTTTCGCTAGGGATACCGCCGTATTCAGGGCTGTCTGTCCACCCATCGTCGGTAAGATGGCATCAGGACGCTCTTTCTCGATAATCTGGGCAACCACTTCAGGCGTAATTGGCTCAATGTAAGTGCGATCGGCTGTAGCGGGATCGGTCATGATCGTCGCAGGATTGGAGTTAACTAGAATCACATAGTAGCCCTCGTCCCGCAAAACCTTACAGGCTTGGGTTCCTGAGTAGTCAAATTCACAGGCTTGACCGATGACGATCGGACCAGCGCCAATCAGCAAAATCTTTTGGATATCGTTACGGCGGGGCATATTATCTTGTATTTCGTAGGTAACTCGCACTACATTTTATAGCGTCATGGCGATCGCGCAATGTGTAGCGCATGATGCTAATTTGTTTGTTGGCTATGAACTAACAATATTTCTCTAGACTTTTAGGGGTATTAAGATGCAACTGGTTAGATATATCGAAGATGTGTAGCCATGTTAAGCACAGAAACTTCTACTCAAAGCGATATTAGGCGAACGCAAATCCAAGAAACAAAAAATTCACAATATTGTAATCCACAAAAATCTTATCTATATCAACCATCGTTTGAGTGAGAAAATTCCAATAGCCAAGAATTAACTCGAATGAAGGATTATCTTGAAAAGATAGATTTGAAAACGACCATTTTCTCAACACACCCCTTCCATGAGCTTCAGGAGTTCGATAAACGTTATCAAACTTCTCTGGGTATGGTATTATCTTTTTAGTAAATATGTTAAAAACTTTGTGCTTCTCAGGTTCTGATTCGATGAGTGAGTTGACTATTTTTTTTAATGTTATTTTCGGCTTTTAGCATTTTCATAATCTTTGTATTGTTGGGGTATGTAGGTTAGAACTAAAAAGCTCATTATATATATTTAAATAATGGCAAAAGCAAAATCTCGATATGTATGTAATAACTGCGGTGAAGACTTCCCACAGATGTATGGAAAATGTCCCGCTTGCTCCAGTTGGGGAACCTTGCAAGAGGAACTAATTCCTGTCATGTCTACCAATACCAATGCGATCGCCACATTCTCGCATCTCGGTACAGCCAAATCCACAGGCAAAGCCAAACCTAGAGAATCCTTAACCCTCTCGCAAATTACCGACAATGACCAAGCGCGATCGCCTTCTGGTTATGAAGAACTTGATCGCGTATTAGGTGGAGGCATTGTCGCAGGTTCCCTCGTGCTGATTGGTGGTGAACCGGGGATTGGAAAAAGTACGCTGTTGTTGGGTATGGCGCAAAAATTGATGAGTCGCTATCCCACACTCTATGTCTGTGCCGAGGAGTCAGCGCAACAGGTAAAACTGCGATCGCAACGATTGGGAATCTTAGAAGAGAACTCTGAAGATCTCTATTTATTAGCGGAAACGGATTTAGAAACAGTCCTCAGAGAATTACAATCTCTCCGTCCTAAGGTTGCCGTCATCGATAGTATTCAAGCCCTCTACTTCTCTAACTTAAACGCTGCCCCCGGTTCCGTTTCGCAAGTGCGGGAATGTACGGCGGCATTGATGCGTGTCGCTAAGCGCGAGAATATCTCACTATTTATCGTTGGTCATGTAACCAAGGAAGGCTCGATCGCGGGGCCAAAAGTATTAGAACATATGGTGGATACGGTTCTTTATTTTGAAGGCGATCGCTTTGCTACTCACAGACTTTTGCGATCGGTCAAAAATCGCTTTGGGGCAACGCAGGAAATCGGTGTATTTGAGATGATCGATCGCGGCTTGCGCGAAGTTTCCAATCCTTCGGAATTATTTCTCGGTAATCGTGATGAATCTGTTCCCGGAACTGCCACGATAGTTGCTTGTGAAGGAACACGCCCAATAGTAGTGGAATTACAAGCCCTCGTTAGTCCTACTAGTTATTCCTCTCCGCGCCGCACCACTACTGGCATCGAAACCAATCGTTTTTTGCAAATTCTTGCAGTGCTCGAAAAAAGGATTGGCATTCCCTTATCAAAACTTGATGCCTATGTAGCGGCGGCTGGTGGATTGAGTGTAGCGGAACCTGCGGTGGATTTGGGAGTAGCGATCGCTGTGGTGGCAAGTTTTCGCGATCGCACGGTCGATCCGCGCACAGTGATGATCGGTGAAGTGGGACTAGGCGGACAGGTGCGCCCAGTTTCTCAATTGGACTTGCGTTTAAAGGAAGCGGCGAAGTTAGGATTTAAACGGGCGATTATTCCGAGTATGCAGGTGATGCAAAACTACGGCATGGAAATCGTGCCTGTGACTAAGGTTTTAGATGCGATCGTGGCAGCTTTGCCTCGCACAAAGTTTGAAGTTGCTAAGTCAAGTGACGAGTCAGAAAATTAATTAAATTTTCATGCATAGCAAATATTAAAATTTTTTTGCCAAAGTCACCCAAGAAGGCAAAGTTATCTCAACCATCAGAATTAAAAAATCTTTTGTTAGAGTTAATAGATAATATCCATATTTTTTTTAGTTCAAAAGGAGAGAGCCTTGAAATCCAATTTAATGATGAAGATGAGCCAGTTGAACAATATGAAGATAATTTTTAAGATATGAAGTTCATTATGTCAAATTTGTTATCTACTATGTATCCTAGCCGAGTTCAAGAAGAGAAATCTTTTCTTAACCAAGGATGACTTTGCTTGATGGAAGTTATTGAAAGATATTCTAAGGATAAATCATGAAATCTAGTCTCACAAAGAAATTTCGTAAGGAACTTGACCAACTGCCAGAAGCAATACAGAAACAAGTGATCAAGGCTTATGAAATTTGGCAATCAGATCCATATCAAGGAAGCCTCCAGTTTAAACTAGTTAGCCAACGTCAACCGATCTATTCAGTAAGAGTTGGACTCAATTATCGGGTTCTTGGGTTGCTAGAGAATGACCATATCTATTGGTTTTGGATTGGCTCTCACGCAGAGTATGACGAAATTCTAAAGCGTTTATAGAACTAGTGATTATTTGGTTTAGAAGAAAATAACTCCTCTAATGGCGAGAATTCCCCAGCACTAATTTCTTGGCGCACCATAGCAGCTAGACTATCCCATTGATCATCAGTTGTCGCAGCAAAACGAGCCTTCCAAGATTTTTCGTCTTCTATTTCTGCTAGAAACCGACTAGCGATCGCATCTTGTTCATCAGCAGGAAGTATTTTTAAATGCTCAATCACCCTCTCAAGTAATTCAGTCATAGCTTAGACCTCTTGTTATGGAAAAATCACAATATATCTATTTTTAGATATTGTATCTTGCTATTCATCAATCATTCTTCTTTTCTCGTTTCAACCGCACAAAAGACCGAAAATCATCCATTGTCAATTGCTCTAATCCCTGATGACGTTCCTTAGTATAGTCGCCAGAACCAGACTCAAACCTTAACAAAAATCTTGCAGCCCCAGAATAGCCCAGCTCTTGAATCAAAGCTTTGTAGCCACGTCTAGAAATTTCACTAACTTTCATCACTAACCCTCCTAAATTTATTCTTGATTTTCCATTAACCAAGTTACTGGATTAGAAACCCTAACCTTAATGTTACCAGCATAGCTTATTGCTTTTCTGAGTAGGCGATCGTCTGTCGTCAGAAAAACCGTTGCATCGGAAGCCTCGGCAAATGCTAAATGTAAAGCATCATAGAGCGTAAAGCCTAATTTACAAAAACTCTCTGCCCTATCTTCAATATTGTCGGTTGTCTCAACAAAAATCTTTGCTGCTCCCAAAAAAGCAAAAATTTGTTCGCGCCCCTCAACATTAGGAATCCTCTGTAACTCGAATTCTAGTGCATCACTACTAATTAAAGACATCTCCCCGCGATCGCAGCATTCTAAAATCGTAACTACTGCTTCTGTCTCCAATCGAACTCGATATTGTGAAGGATCATCCAAAAGCCTACAAAAACAACAAGCATCAAGATAAACAGCTAAAGATTTACTCATAACACCTCAAACCTCACATCCATACCCGCACGCACCAACATCATCACCAACTTATCAATGCTAAACCTCTCAATATCGCGATTGATCAAATCACTAATCCGAGGTTGAGTTTCCCCAAAAAATAAAGCCGCTTGCTTTTGTGTCCATCCTTGAGACTGAATGAATCGCTTAATATGTAACATCAAATCGGCACGAATTTTGAGATTAAGAGCCTCTTCTGGTGCAAAGCCCAAATCCTCAAACACGTTATTGCTACCGTGAATAACTTCAGGGATTTGATTCTGAGACATTTATTTATTTTTTGATTTGTTGAGTTACATCTAATATACCTTATTTGGCATATTTACGGCTAACCCACTTCGCAAAAAAGGGAGCGCTTAGCGCTCCCTTTTTTGATTATGTTCCTTCAGTCCAAGAATTGAGATAGTGAACTTGCTCTGGAGTGAGCGTATCGATCTTGATGCCCATTGCTTGTAACTTCAAGCGAGCGATTTCTTGATCGACATCCTTAGGAATAGGTACAACACCAGCAGGTAAATTGCCCTTATTCTTAACGAGGAATTCACAGGCAAGAGCTTGGTTCGCGAAGCTCATGTCCATAACGCTAGCAGGGTGACCTTCTGCGGCAGCGAGGTTAACTAGGCGACCTTCACCGATGACGATGACGGATTTGCCAGACTTGAGTTGATACTCTTGAGTGAAGTTGCGTACAAAGCTTGCAGACTCGCTGAGATCGTTTAGAGCAACGAGGTCGATTTCTAAATCAAAGTGACCAGAGTTAGCGACGATCGCACCATCTTTCATGGTTTGAAAATGTTCGCGACGGATAACGTGCTTATTGCCAGTAACGGTGATGAAGATATCGCCAATTTGAGCAGCCTCTTCCATAGGCAAGACACTAAATCCATCCATCGCGGCTTCGATCGCTGCTACAGGATTGATTTCGGTGACCACAACGTTTGCACCCATACCGCGTGCGCGGAGAGCAACGCCCTTACCACACCAGCCATAACCAGCAACAACGATTACTTTACCAGCCAACAAAATATTGGTAGCGCGGATGATGCCATCGAGGGTAGATTGACCAGTACCGTAGCGGTTATCAAAGAAATGCTTGGTTTCTGCGTCATTAACAGCGATCGCAGGGAAGGTCAACTTGCCATCCTTGAACATGGCATTGAGGCGCACTAAACCTGTGGTGGTTTCTTCGGTAGTACCGATGATTTCAGGGATTTGGTCAGCGTGGTGCAATACCAAGGTGGTGGTTACGTCGCTACCATCATCAACGATGATGTGGGGACGGTGGGCAAGGGCAAGCTCAACGTGACGATGGTATGTAGCGTTATCTTCGCCTTTGATTGCAAACACTGAAATCCCGTGATCGTAAACGAGTGAAGCGGCAACGTCATCTTGAGTCGAGAGAGGATTGCTGGCGATCAAGACAGCATCTGCGCCAGCCGCTTTGAGTGCGATCGCAAGGTTTGCGGTTTCAGTGGTGACGTGGCAGCAAGCGGCGATACGGATACCTGTAAGGGGCTTTTCGGCAGCAAAGCGATCGCGAATTTGACGCAATACGGGCATTTCACGGCTAGCCCATTCGATGCGTTGTTTACCTAGAGGCGCAAGAGTGATGTCCTTAATCTCGTGCTTAACGGTCACGGTTTCGGGCGCAATGGTAGTGGTCATGTATAGGGTTGAAATTTTTACAAAATTTAATCTAATTATATGCTAACCATCCTAACTTAAATTAAAAATGAAAAGATAGAGGAGGGGGAAAGTCCTGCCTCTATCTTTAAAACCGCTATACTTTGAAAATAACGTAGAGATAGTCACATGATCGAGCCGATTGGATACATATTGGGAACCAAAGATGCGACACCCCTTGAGTTTTGGGTAGCGGTGAGCGATGGCAAGGTCTTGCGTCTGGATGATGTCGTGCAGGTAAAAACCGATCGCCCCGATAAAAAAGGGATCGTCAATTTCTATGGTGTGGTCGATCATGTGCGAACTATTCATGAAGGAACCCAATTTGATACGGATACATTTCTTGTTACCACTGGCAGTATGCCCGTAAATGTCTCCTATGCTGCCCATATCCAAGTTACGCGCATTGAACCAGAAGAATATTTACCGCCCCAGCCTAGTGACGCTGTCTATTTAGCCGAAGATGAGAATCTGCGATTTGCCTTAAATTTTGATGGCATGGAGCAACGTATTTCCGCAGGAATTATGCGAAATGGTAGTCCTGCTTATTTGAATTATGAATTTATCGATGGTACGAAGGGCGCTCATGTCAATATTTCGGGAATCTCAGGTGTGGCGACTAAGACTTCCTTTGCCTTGTTTATTCTCCATTCCATTTTTAATTCGGCGGCACTAGGTTCTAAAAGAGCAAATACAAAGGCACTAATTTTTAACGTTAAGGGAGAAGATTTATTCTTTTTAGATAAGCCTAATAACAAAATGAGAGAAGAAGATCGTGCTAGTTATCGGACACTCGATCTGCCCGTAGAGCCATTCCGTGATGTCCGCTTTTGCGTTGCCCCTAAGAAAAATACACAGGAAATCGAACCCCATCTCGATCAACGTTCCGATGATATTTCCGCCTACGTATGGGGAATGCGTGAATTTTGTCGCGATCGCCTATTTCGGTTCTTATTTGCAGGCGATGACCTAGAGCGTGGGAATATTGGCTTTCTGGCAAGTATTGTCGAGGAGCGTCTAGCGAGATTAGCTGCTGACAATGACAAATACGATAAGAAGTTAGGATTTTTGCCAAGAACTAGTCTTGATTTAGATGATAGCTATGGGGAAGACGGCAAAGATAAAGTGGAAACCTTTCGAGATTTAATAGAATTTCTCGAAGATAAGTTGGTAGAGAATCCTGATCAGAAATGGCTAGGCCGTAACGCTCCTGCGACAGCCGAAGCGCTCACCCGTCGGATGTGGGGAATTGCCGATGAAATGGGGCATCTTGTGCGCGGTGATTTACCACCAGAAGAATTACAAAAATATAAGCTTGATCCCCTTGCGGCGGAATATCAATTAACGATCGCTGATATCAACAAGCTTGGTAGCAAAGCGCAAAAGTTTGTGGTGGGTGTATTGCTGCAAAAGCTTTTTATGGAAAAGGAAAAGCGTGGACAATATCCCGTCGTCTTTATCGTGCTTGATGAATTGAATAAATATGCACCAAAAGAAGGTCGTAGCCCCATTAAAGATTTGTTGGTGGAAATAGCAGAACGAGGGCGATCGCTAGGCATCATTTTAATCGGTGCACAACAAACTGCCTCAGAAGTCGAGCGGCGCGTTGTCGGACAAGCCGCCGTGCGGGTAGTCGGTCGCCTTGACTCTGCTGAGGTAGAACGCCCAGAATACAACTTCTTGACGGGTGCTTGTCGGAAGCGTTCCCTTCTTTTAAAGTCTGGCAGTATGTTCATCCATCAGCCCGAAGTTCCATCTCCTTTGTTGGTTGGATTTCCATTTCCTGCCTATGCCACACGATTGCGCGAAGTGCAAATCAATGAAGTTGAGGAAAAAATTCTTAAAAGCAAAGTTAAGCGGCTGTAACTTTTGTTGTTTTCGATGCGAAGTCCGTGAAACATTATTACTATAATTTGCAAAAAGTTTTTGAGGTGTAAATGTTTTCGTTTCCAATACATTTAGCCATGCATATCCCCGATGGCTATCTAAGCTTACCAGTGAGCTTAGGTACGGGCGGTATCGCGATCGCCTTAATTGCCCTTGCCCTCAATCGTGTGCAATCAGAGTATAAAGAACGTACTGTTCCCTTAATGGGTGTTAGTGCCGCATTTATTTTTGCAGCCCAAATGGTCAATTTCCCAATTGTGGGCGGTACTTCTGGACATTTGCTTGGTGGCACTCTTGCGGGTATCTTGCTAGGTCCTTGGGCGGGATCACTGGTTATGTCAGTGGTGTTTATTGTGCAGGCAGTCATGTTTCAGGATGGAGGACTTACTGCTCTAGGCGCTAATATCACGAACATGGGTTTAATTGGAACTTTTGGTGGTTACTATCTTTATCGGTCAATTAGATCTTTAGTTGGAAGTAATAATTGGCTAGGCATGAGCGTAGGAACCGCGATCGCCTCATGGTCAAGTGTGGTGGTGGCGGCGGGATTAGTTGCTCTATTTCTGGCTCTATCAGATACTGTCCCTTTATCTGTAGGGCTGACCGCCATGCTATCATGGCACTTTATGATTGGTATTGGAGAGGCTTTTATTACTTTATCTGTGACTAGCTTTATCTGGAAAACTCGTCCTGAGTTAATTTATAGCCCTCCAAGTCAAAGATCGGTAAACTTTACTATAAATCAAGCTGATGAATAAAAATCGCTTTGTTATATTTACAGGATTAGTTTTAGCTTTGAGCGTTGCAGCTTTCTTATCACCTTTTGCTAGCAAAGATCCCGAAGGATTAGATCGTGTTTCCAAAGATTTGAAATTTGAAGAAAAAGCTGCTCCTGAATCACTAGCAAAGCGACTTACATTCTCGCAAATTTTTGATGAATATTCCTTTAAATCAATTTCTAAAGAGAACGAGAAACTATCAACGGCTCTTGCAGGTGTTACAGGTGCTTTGGTTGTGTTTGGTCTAGCTTGGGGTATTGGCAAATTAACTGTAAAAAATTCGGCTCCTAAAGAATAAAATATTGATTTTTAATGTTGTAGTTTGAATTATGCTATTACATATTCATCTAGTTGAATATCGTGATCGCCTGTCACCTCACCATAGCGATCGCTCAAATTTTTGGACTAGTTTAGCCGTTCATACGCGCTTACTTTGCATTTTTCTATTAGTATTCGCGATCGCCCTGACTCCAATAGGTAGATGGTGGACTTGGGCAATATATGCGATCGCTACTTTACCGATTATCTATGGAAGTAAAGTCGATTTCAGAATACTCCTAAAACGAATGGTGATCGAGTTCGCGTTTATTAGTGTCATTTTGTTAGGAACACTTTTTCGTAATGGAGGACAATTACTCTGGCAATGGGGATGGCTGCAAATCACCACCAATGGCTTAACCACTTTGGCAAGTGTAAGTATCAAAGCATTTCTATCTTTACTATTATTAAATATTCTCACTTTGAGTACTTCTATTCCTCTATTATTACAAGCGATGGTTACGCTCAAAACTCCACCTCTTTTGGTGAGTATTTTGGCTTCGATGTATCGCTATATCAACGTCTTAAGCCATGAATTTAATGCCATGCGCTGCGCCGCCAAGTCCCGTAATTTTGCTCCCAAAAATCTTTACGCTCGCCAAAGACAAGATCATGTTTGGCAGCGACAAGTATTAGGTAATATGCTCGGTGTCTTATTTATTCGTACCTATGATCGCGGCGATCGCATTTATCAGGCAATGTTAGCGCGAGGATATCAAGGCGTTCCGACGGTGATAGAGTCAAAATCTGGAGGATGGCGCGATCGCATAGTTTTAGGTTGCGTTATGCTCATAATTCTATTCGGGCAAATAACCAACTAATTTCTGTGCATCATAATCCCATCTCTATCAAAAACCTCAGATATGTCTATCCTGCGGGTATCCAAGCCTTAAATGAAGTTTATCTCGAAATTGCCGCTACGGAGCGAGTGGCGATCGTCGGGGCAAATGGTTCTGGAAAATCCACGTTATTGCTGCATCTAAATGGTATTCTCATGCCACAACAAGGGGAAATTTTTGTGGGTGAGATGCCGATTTTGCCACGGAATTTAATCGCGATTCGGAACTTTGTGGGGCTAGTTTTCCAAAATCCTGATGACCAGTTATTTATGCCGACTGTTTGGGAAGATATCGCCTTTGGACCTATGAATCAGGGGCTGAGAGAAAAGGATTTAGATATTCGGATTGCGGAAGCAATGGTGGCGGTGGGTTTAGACCTGGAAAAATATCGCCATCGCCAATCACAAAATCTCTCAGGAGGCGAAAAAAAAAGGGTAGCGATCGCGGGAGTCCTCGCGATGCAACCGCAGGTTTTAGTCTTTGATGAGCCTTCCGCCCAACTCGATCCACGATCACGTCGTCAATTAATCCAACTTTTGCGAACTTTACCAGAAACTCAACTAATCGCTACCCATGACTTAGATTTGGTATTAGAGCTATGCGATCGCACGATAGTTTTGAGTGAAGGTACAATTGTGTATGACGGTAAAACCGATCAAGTATTAAGCGATCGGCAATTTTTATTAGCACATTCATTAGAGATGCCCCTAAGCCTCAATTAGCTCCAAACCCAAAGAGAGTTGCGTCACTTCGTGCCACAACTCTCTTTGGGTTTTTATTTAGCTATTGCTATACTTTAGAGCTAAAGAATGTATAGCAATAAAAATAAGATAATCCAGACAATATCGACAAAATGCCAATAAATCGATGCAGCCTCAATGCCAAAGTGACTGGTGCTGCTGTAATGTCCTGCCTTCAGCGATCGCACTAATACAGTTGCAATTAAAGTCAAACCGATGATTACGTGCAAGCCGTGAAAGCCTGTAAGTACATAGAAAGTACTAGCAAATAGGTTAGTGGTTAGCCCAAATTCTAGATGCTGGTATTCATAAATTTGACCAGCAATGAATATTGCCCCCATGATGAAAGTGGCAAGAAACCATAGCTGTGCTGCTTTGATTTTATTTGCTTTGATTGCGCTATCGGCTTGGTGAATTACGAAGCTACTAGATACCAGAATAATTGAGTTAATTCCTGGTAAGAGAAGTTCGAGTTCAGGTGTGCCTTCGGGTGGCCATGAGGTAGCGACAGAGCGAAAGGTCAAGTAGGCGGCGAACAAGCCGAAAAAGAGCATTCCTTCTGAGATCAGGAAAACAATTAATCCAAAAACTCTTAAGTCTGGATGTTCGGCATGAACTGCGGATTCATGGGCATGAATTGCCTCTTCTGAAGTGGTCGTATTTGTAGCGATCGATCCTTGCATAGGTCAATGTTTGGATAATTTGTACTTAATTGTCAAGGCGCTTAAGCCCCTTGTTTAGAAATTGGAAAATTGTGAATTAAGATGCAGCGATCGCCTCTTGACGAGCTTTTTTATATTCTTCACCGTAGTCATAGGGACCTGTTGCTAGTACAGGATCGCCAACCCAGTTATGGGGAATAGGAGGCGAAGAAGTTGTCCATTCTAAAGTTAGGGCATTCCAAGGATTTTCGGGAGCCTGCTCACCCTTAAACCAACTGTAAATCGCATTAATTACGAAAGGAACTGTAGAAAATGCCAAGATCAATGCGCCAATGGTACAGATCACGTTAATGGGTGCAAATTGCGGATCGTACTGGGCAACGCGGCGAGGCATTCCCTGCAAACCAAGAATATGCATAGGACCAAAGGTTAAGTGCATTCCGATAAAGGTTAGGACAAAATGAATCTTGCCCCAAAACTCATTCAACAACCGCCCAGTCATCTTGGGGAACCAGTGATATAGACCAGCATAGATCCCAAAAACGCTTCCACCAAAAAGAACGTAGTGGAAATGAGCTACAACAAAATAGGTGTCATGGACATGGATATCAATAGGAGCTGAGCCGAGCATTACGCCACTCAAGCCACCGATTAGGAAAGTAGAAATAAATCCCATTGCAAAAAGTAAAGGACTTTCTAAGCGCAACTTACCACCCCAAAGTGTGGCAACCCAGCTAAATACTTTGATCCCAGTTGGTACGGCAACCAGCAAAGTTGCCACCATGAAGAACACACGTAGCCAATCGGGTGTGCCACTGGTAAACATATGGTGCGCCCATACAAATAAGCCCAAGGCGCAGATCATCATACTGGAATAGGCGATCGCCTTGTATCCAAAAATTGGCTTGCGGCTATGTGGAGGGATAACTTCAGAAATGATCCCAAATACGGGCAGAATCATTACATAGACGGCAGGGTGAGAATAAAACCAAAATAAGTGCTGATAAACTATAGGATCGCCGCCACCAGTGGGATTAAAAAAGTTTGTGCCGATCAATAGATCAAATCCTAGTAAGACCATTGCTCCTGCTAATACAGGAGTTGCCAAAAGTGCTAATACGGAGGTTGCCAGCATTGCCCAACAAAATAGGGGCATACTAAACAAATCCATCGCCTCCATCCGCATCGACCAGATTGTGACAATGAAATTCACCGCCGCCAAAATCGATGAAGTCCCAACCAAAAGGATGCTGAGAATCCAAATTGCCTGTCCGACATGCTCATTGGTCAAAATACTCAAAGGTGGATAGGCTGTCCAACCTGTGGAAGCTGGCCCCACAAAAAAACTGCCCATCAGCAATAGTCCTGCAGGAATCGTCAACCAAAAGGCGATCGCATTTAAGCGAGGGAAAGCCATATCTCGCGCCCCGATCATTAGGGGCACAAGGTAGTTACCGAAACCACCCGTTACTGCAGGCACGATCCATAAAAAGATCATTACCGTACCATGCATGGTAAATAGACTGTTATAAAAGGCGGGATCAACAAGATCGGAATCGGGCGTGGCAAGCTCCACACGCACTACCGAGGCAAGCGCCCCACCAATCAAATAAAACATAAATGAAGTAACCAGATATTGAATCCCAATTACTTTGTGATCGACGCTAAATGTAAAGAACTCCCACCAAGGGGTTCTTTGGGGATCAGCCCCTGCGCTCGAACTTGAAGTTGGAGTAAGAGTTTGGGTCATAGGGAAGTTGTTGATTAGTAATGGGTGATTAGCTTTTACTCTGTTACTGTTGCCTTTTATTTTTACTGTTACTTTTTACTTATCATGTCCATTTGTGCGACTTTGCCTGCCAGATATTCCTGATCTGACATTTGAGATGGAGGACGAGATGCGATGATCGCTTCGGGATCTTTGCTAGCGATTTCTTGCTGTTCTTTGAGCCACTTGGCATAGTCTTCGGGCGTATCAATAACCATCGTGGTACGCATACCGCCATGATAGGAGCCACATAACTCGGCACAAACTACGGGATATTCGCCAACTACGCGAGGTGTGAATTCTAGATAGGTTTCACGTCCGGGAATTACGTCCTGTTTGATGCGTAGTTGAGGAACCCAAAAGGCATGGAGAACATCAACAGCACTCAAATTCAGACGAATCTTTTTGCCCACAGGAACGTGAAGTTCTGCCGCGGCAATTTCATCGGTGTAGTTAAAAATCCAAGCAAACTGCATGGCACTTACATTGATTGCCATCACATCTAAATCTTCTGAAGGCATTACCCCTGCCATCATTACACCATCATTATTTGATGAGGCTAGTTTTGCTTTGGATATTGGCATTCCCCCTCTTTCATGATGGGCAGCATGATCCACATGGGCGACGGTATGATTCATCCCACCATGAGCCATGCCGCTTAAGTCCTGAGTACCTTGCATAGCGGTATAGACATCAAAGCTATAAATGGCTACCCACATGACGATTACGGTCGGGATCGCTGTCCATGCTATCTCGAGGGTCAGGTTTTCGTGAATTGCAGGTCCATCGGTTTCATCGCCTTTGCGCTTGCGAAATTTGACGATTGAATATATCAGGATTCCTTCAACGACGAGGAAGAATCCCGCAGCGATCGCTAAGATCGTATTGAATAAGCCGTCGTATAAAATGGCTTCATCACCTGCGGCTACTGGAAGTAAGCCATTATTGTGCCCATACCAAATACTGGCGGCAACGATTAGACCGATGACGACGACGAGGGAAATTAGTTTGTTGTTTATTTTCATGATGGGTTTGTCCTATCGTGATGCTCCTGCAAAGTGAATTGGAATCAATGGGAGCGTCCTAGCGAATTTACAGCGCTTTGCGATTTCCGAGTGAACCAAAAAAATTTTGGTTCACTCGGAAATCGATGTGTTTAGAATTTAGGACAGTTATACATAGTTTCTATAGTTGCATCTAATCTCTGGATGGTGAGCATTTGTTTGCAATCTTTTAGCAATTTCTTTGGGATCAAGCTATTTATTTAGCGACAAGAGTGACCTTCATGCTAATCATAATGAAGAAAACAATAGTGCTTTGAGAAGGAGGTTGCTTGGGGACTTGCTATTAATTAAAGTATTTGCGGCTTCGGCTACGCTCAGCCAACTTTGTCTGGGCGTAGCCGAAGCCACAAATGACTTAGGATTACTATAGACATCAAAAGATGTAATCAATATCGGTGGATTGTATATTGGTTATATCTTTTGATGTTACACATAACCTAAGCTCCTCTCAAGCTTTGTGGATTGATTCCTGCTTTTATTGCTGTGATTACCCCGATCGCTTCCCAATAATTTTCAACGACAATGCCTTTTAATCCCAACATCTCAGGGGTAACACCTAGTGCTGTTTGATTTTCCTTCACAAAAATAGTTTGCACATGAGGCAGTGGATTTAGTGCAAGTAAACCTGCACCACCGCACGCACTATAGGGTGTAATGATCGTAATGATATCATCAGCAGTAATATCGGTAGGT
Source organism: Pseudanabaena sp. UWO311 (assembly GCA_943371975.1). Taxonomy (GTDB): domain Bacteria; phylum Cyanobacteriota; class Cyanobacteriia; order Pseudanabaenales; family Pseudanabaenaceae; genus Pseudanabaena. Next base: position 49,366 of record CALRWX020000003.1, read on the forward strand.
TTGAGCAAATCTCGATTTGTAATAATTTTCGGGGCGCGACTTAGCCCCACTAATACACAGGGTAGAAATGTATAGCCCAATTCTTCGGCAGCAGCGCGAGGCGATACACTCGGATCGAGGGGTAAAGGCTGCAAAGCAGGGGCATGGGCGCAGGGTATGGCAAACTCACGCACGATCACGTGACTAATTACGGCTTCGGCTCCTGCGAGAGCATCCACGCCTTTACCTTGGCGATAGTTTTGTAAGGCTTCACTATCAGGATCATCAGGAAATCGGGCGACAACTGCGATCGCTTCAACCCTAGAAACTTTAATTAATTTTTTGGCGGCTCTGAGTAGACTATCGAGATTGGAGATCGTTCCCCATGTCGCGCCCGAATCTCCCGATCGCACTTCCACGCCGAGATCTCTATCGGTAACTAGTACATCGGTAATATTTAATCCTAATGTCGCCTGTGCTGCTGATATTGCTTGACGATGACGCAATTCTATATCTGGTTCCATACCGCGATCAAGAATGACACCAATCCGATTAGAGCGTACAGAGCGCAATCCCCAGTCACCCATTGCCATGCGATCAAGAGCATAGCCTTCCGTATATAAAACATTTGGCATCGACCAATATAAACTCGCGCCGTTTAAAACATTGGGGTGGGTAATTACGTTATCTGCTATTGAGGCGATCGCCCTTGCTACTGGCAAGGCATCTCCTGCATAACCACCAATGGAGGCATTAATGCCCGTCGGGACTAGTAGCAAAACATTAAATGTCATGAGCCTAAATAAGCCTCTAAAACTTTAGGATCGCTTTGCACTTCTGCGGGTGAACCATCAGCAAGGTTAAAGCCTTCAGCCAAGACCCATACGTGATCACATAGCGACATAATCACATCCATATTGTGTTCAATAATCAAAAAGCTTAATCCCTCTTGGTTCCACTTGTGGATATAACTACAAATCTCCTCAATCAAGGCAGGGTTTACCCCCGCCGCAGGTTCATCGAGCAAAATCAATTTAGGGTCGGTCATTAGTGCGCGAGCGATTTCTAATAATTTACGCTGACCACCCGATAGAGACCCTGCATAATCACCCGCCATTCGGATCAAACCCACCGACTCAAGAATATGTCTCGCCTTCTCGCGATTTTCTCTTTCCTGCGCTGCAATTTTTTGATCTTGGAACCAAGTATTCCAAAATTTTTCGCCCACTTGATCTTGTGCGGCTAACAGCATATTTTCTAGCACCGATAGGCGAGATAGGACGCGAGGTACTTGAAAAGTGCGAACCATGCCTAGCTTGGCGATCGCATGGGGTGGCTTACCTTGAATTGGTCTTCCATCAAATTGCACAGTGCCGTGATCGGGCTTGAGGAAGTTGGAGAGCAATCCAAAAAATGTGGTTTTTCCTGCGCCATTGGGACCAATTAGCCCTGTGATACTTCCCGCAGGGACTTCAATATGGGCATTACTAACGGCATGAATACCGCCAAAGGATTTCGAGATATTTTCAGCTTTAAGAATTGGGGCGATCGACATAGATTTCGATAGTTAGTAGTCGGTTCAGATTGCCAAATACCAGCTTTAGTTCATTTTGGACAGCGATATCTGGCAGGGTTACTTGAGAAATGACGATTTAGCTAGAAATTTTGAGCTATAGACAATTCTAGCGCTTAATCTCAGATTATGTTAATCAAAAAATCTTATCTATATTAATCGCAAAAAATTTATTCTTCTTGTTAAATTTGGATTTTGTAAAAGTTAAGATCATTAAGCAAAGCTATAATTTTTGTGTAATTAGTAATCCGACTATGCATATGACCACTTTAGAAATTCGTCAACAAATTGAAGAGTATATTGACTGCTTATCTTCTGAAGGATTAAAAGTAACCGTAGATTTTTTGGCATATCTTGCAGAAAGAGAGAGCCAAGAAGCAACAGATGAACTATTCAGTATTCCGGATTTTCTGGACTCTTGGACAGAAGGTAAACAAGATATCGCCAAAGGTAATTTGACTAACTGGCGTAGTATTCGTGATGATGTATGAAGTTTCATTAACAGATAAAGCTAGAGATTTTTACAAATTCACTAGTCCCGCGATCTCCAAGAAGTTAGCCCGATGCTTTAGTACCTTAGAGCAAAATCCTTACCAGCATCCCAATATAAAAGCCCTGAAAGGAAATCTTTCAAGCTTTTATCGATTTAGAGTTGGTGACTATCGAGTTATTTTTATTGCTTGCACTGGTTCAGCGATCGCCCCAACGACTGGCAACTCACAACGATCTTGATACACACTAAGGTCAAACCAGAAAGTCGTACCAACGCCAACCTCACTCTTAATGTTGATCGTACTATGGTGTTTTTCGATGATGTTGCGGACGATCGATAGACCCAAGCCCGTACCTTCAAGGGTATGCACCTTATCCTCCACACGGTAAAAGCGATCAAATACGCGATCGCAATCTTCCGCAGGAATACCCCGACCTGTGTCCTCAACTTCGACCCGCACATAATTAACGGTGCGATGGGGCTGAGTGGTGGTTTGGTCTTGCCAAGGATGAATACGGATCGTGACTTTGCCGCCAAACTCAGTAAATTTGAGCGCATTGCCAACGAGGTTAGATAAAACCTGCAAAATCAAATCATAATTGCCCCAAATCCTTTCTAGATTTGGCTCGATTTCATTGATAAGCTCAATACCTTTTGAGGAAGCATTGAGTTTATAGGTGCGTACCGTTTGTTCGATGGTTTCAGATAGATCGATCGCCGAGAAATGATATTGACGACCCGACTCTAGGCGAGAGAGATCTAATACATCATTGACAAGGCGCGTAAGGCGATCGGTTTCATTATTTGCCGTGCCGAGAAATTCTTTTTTCTGTTCATCGCTTAACTCATCGCCATATTCATGCAACGTCTCAATGAAGGACTTGATATTGAATAAGGGTGTGCGTAATTCATGACTGACATTGCTAATAAAGCGGCTCTGGGCAGCATTTAGCTCCACCTCGCGTGTGATGTCTTGGATCGTGATTGCTATCCCCTTAATGGCATTACTAGTGCTGATTACGCTGGTAATCCAGATTCTAAAGGCATGGGCTAATACCGAGTCCTTTTCCCCTGATGCCATAATTCGGAATTCGCCGCCCTCGCGATCGCCTGTGGCAATTTGCATCAGCGATCGCCCTAAATCTTCACTGAGGCGATCGGGTAAAATATTTAGAATACTTTTACCTTTCCAATCACTATTCTTTGCATCTTGCTCCCAGCCCATGATTTTAATTGCCGCAGGATTGGCGAGGACAATTCGCATATCGGAGTCGAGTAATAATGCGCCATCAGCGATCGTGGACACCAAAGTTTCTAGCTTTGCCTTTTGTGCCGTTAACTCCTCAATATTTTGCTCCTCATAGGTTTTTAGCCTCTGTGCCATCTCATTAAAACTACGAATCAACTCCCCTAATTCACCCCCGAAAGGCAGATCAATGCGCTGCTTAAAATTACCACTTGCAATATTTTGTACCCCTGCCACTAATTCCCTAAGTGGTCGCGTAATTGTTACCGCATTGGAGGCAGCTCCCAAAATTACCATCGCCCAAATCGACACAAATACGGCTGTGGTTACATCTAAAGTAAGTCCCGAAGAGGCAACTGCTGTAGGATTAGGATTGATCCCGATCGCAATGATCCCCAATGCTTTACCATTATGCTGTAAATTCACAAATATATCAGTAACTTCACCCTGCGGCGTAACATGTTGACGCACTAAAGGGCGATCAGGTCGCGACATCGGATCTTCAGGCAACTGAATCCGCCGCCTGATGCTTAGAGAGTTTTGCACCTCATTAGAATTAAATGGGATGCCGTAAAAAATTTCGCCATCGGGATCAGCATAGAGAATGTAGCGAATGCTAGAGCTACTGTCGTAAAATTCTTTAGAAAGGCGCGTTACTTCCTCTAGATCGTTTTTCGCAACTAGGGGAGCAACATTAGCAGCAAGTAACAGCCCTAAATCTTTGCCAAAGCGCGTATCATTAAGTCGGGCATCGGTCTGGATATCGTTGACTGCCCAAAATGTGACCGCACTCATTAGCAAAGATACTAATAGCGTGATCAGAGCCATTAGCTTCGTTTGTAGTGAGAACTCTGTCCACCAATGTCGAACTGTAGTATAAATTTGAGGCAAAAAGTTCATCTTTTTGTAGGCATTTGTTAGATATTTGTATAGCTTTTCGTTTAATATGTGCGATCGAAACGCAAGGGTAGGATCTCAAGATGGATGAGGCTAGCATTGTTAGTGCGCTACAGGCAGACCTTCAAAACTATAAGGTAAAAACCCAAATCCGCCGCAAAGAATCTCAATTGCACGTTCTGATTACTAGATCAAAGCGTGATGATCTTGATTATGAGTCTCTCTATGATATTGTGAAACGCCGTATCGATAAAATGGAAATCGAGGGGGCTAATAGCTTCATACTATACGGCAGATTAGCTGGAGCTAAACACCCCGAATGGCAAAAGACAGGTGATATCAAACCTCGCCTACCATTAATCGAACTCGACCTAGATGAACTAGAAGATATAGTTGAATTAGAGAATCTGACTTTTCCAATGGAAAGTGATGTCGCAGAGATTCAAATTGCTAATTTTGATCCAAATTCTGAGACATTTGACAGCTTTAAGCAGATTATTGAGAATGACTTGAGAAGATCTTCTTTTCAATTTAGTTCAGATGATATTAGGCGTGAACAAAGTGATAATAAAAATAACAAGGTCTCTGATCTTACCGATCTTGATTTTGTCGATTTGGATTTGGGAGATTTTAAACTAGATCATCTCAACCCAGATCCGTTTGAGTTAGATAATTTGGAATCAAACGATCTAGAGCCATCCACTTTGGAATTAGATAATCAATTTTCTAATCATCGATCGCCTCTAGACAAAAATAGTTGGGTAGAAGATGAACCCGATTCAGATGAGATTGCATTAGCAATGCCGATGCCATTACCACCACCGCTTCTTCCCACTAAACTCATTCCCATCAAGATTGAGGATGAGCAAGACCTACAACCTGAAACGCCAGAGAAAGATGCACTGCTTCAAAACTCATTGCTTTTATCGGTTACTTTCACAGTGGTCGCGATCGGGATAATCGGAATTTGTGGATGGTTAGTATGGGATCGTTCTGTGCAGCAAAAGTATATAACCGATGCCCGTGACTTAAATAGCTCATCTCCCAGCGCTAAGAAAGTGACAACATTAGATTCCCTAGCAGAAATGCGCAATCGATTACAATCAGCCATTAATCAACTGGAAGATATTCCCAATCGTCCTGCTTCGCTATATGAAGATGCTCAATCAGAGTTAACTAGTTTACGTCCTAAGTTAGAGGAATTTGATCGCAAGATTAACCTAGAACAAGGAGCTAATAAAAATTTAGAGTCCGCGAAAAATGGCACTATTGAGGCAGCTAAACTAGTTCAAAATCCACCCCATAAATCTACAATTTGGAAATCTGCCCAAGAGAAGCGGCAACAATCAATCAAATTGTTGGGAGAAGTGCCAAAGGAATCCTTACTCTATAATGATTCTCAAAAGTATCTGAAGATTTATCGTACTGAATTAACCCAAATTAATAAGTGGGCAGAAATCCAGCAAAAAGCTGAGTCTGTGTCAACCAATGTCAATCAAAATGTTGTAAATCAACTTAAGCAGCTAAAGGCTAAAGTGCCAGAGAAGCAGAAATTTTTGCCTCAATGCAAAACTACTTTGCAACCACAGGTTTCTAATACTGATAGCCAGAGAGTGGGGCTAACTATAGTAACTCTAACTGAATATTTATGTGCCTATTTCTGGGATTCTTAGACATTTATTTAGTGGCAAGGCAAAGCCGCGCCACTAAATAAAAAAGCAGATAGATTTTCAAGCAAGCGCAAAGTGCTGTATCTCCAAAAAAGCAATGAAGTGCCACATGAAGATCGGCACTTCATTGCTCAAAAAATTATTACTTCTGTTGAGATTTTCAATGACTTATTCTCTGCGAATTGTCGATATGGCCGAAAGCGATCGCCCTCGTGAAAGATTACTAAGCCAAGGCGTTCGTAGTTTATCCAATGCTGAGCTAATCGCTATCCTTTTGGGGACAGGGCAGGGGGCGGGCAAACTCTCAGCCGTGGGACTAGGGCAGCTCATCTTGCAAACCATTAGTAAAGATCGCACTAGTGATCCTGTGGCAGCGTTGCAAACGGTATCGCCAGAAGAACTCATGCAAATCGAAGGGGTGGGACCAGCTAAGGCTACAGCAATTTTGGCGGCGATCGAACTGGGTAAACGCGCACTCTATGCTAAGTTGCCTGATTTAACGGAAGTCACTGAACCCGCCATCGCGGCGGCAGCCCTTAGTCAAGATCTAATGTGGCAACCGCAAGAACGTCTAGCTGTGGTCATGCTTGACAACAAAAATCGCATTATTGCCCAACGCATTATCACAATCGGCACTGCGACAGAAACCCTTGCTCATCCCCGTGATATTTTTCGAGAAGTTTTAAAGAGTGGTGCAGTGAGACTGATCGTGGCGCATAATCATCCATCGGGGAATACAAATCCTAGCCCAGAGGACATCAAACTCACGCGCCAATTATTGGAGGCCGCAAGAATGTTGAGTATTCCTCTTTTAGATCATTTGATTTTAGGTAATGGAACTTTTGCTAGCATTCGTGAACTTTCAACATTATGGAAAGAGGTTCCCCAAGAAGAATAAAGAATGGCGGCGCAAAGCGCCGTCATTCTTTTCTTAGGTTTTGGCAAGAAGAACTAACGAGAAGTTGTGATACGGTTTGCCTTGCGTTGTTGTTTTAGTAGCTCAAGTTGTTGCTTTTGTTCAGGTGTCAATATATTTGCCACTTGAGTTTTTGTGTCTTGAGCGATCGCCTTCAACTGCGCCTTTTGATCTGCTGTCAGATTGAGAGACTTCCCTATTCCTTTACGCTCGCCAGATTCACGAGCTTGTTTCATGATGGCACGTTGTTCATCGGTGAATACACTTTGGCTACGCGCCTTAGCACTTTCACGAATGCTCTTGATTTGAGCTTTTTGATCAGCGCTCAAGTTTAGCTTTGCCCAGTCACCGTCACCACTGCGTTTTTCAGTACGACTTGGTGCTGAATTTGGAGTGGAATTTTGAGCAGAAACAATACTTGGAATTGTTGCTGCGCTAACTGCCATAGTTACACAAGCGATCGCCAAAACTTTTTTGATATCACGAAACATTTAGTTGTCCCCTTTTGGAATGCTTAATTATCTGTACGATGGTTTTGACAATCGTCGCGATCAAAAGGTTCAAAAAATAAATAAAAAAAGAATCTGTGCTTAAGCACAGATCTTTTTTTAACCAGCACAGCTTTTTAAAATTACACCGATAATTATACCGATACCGACAAAGCGGATAATTTGCCAAAAAATCTCATTAAAACTGCTCCATGAAATTAATCGGCTTTCTAGCTCTAGCTCAATTTGTTCGAGGCGACCGCTAATTTCCTGTAGCTCTTGATGCAGTGAATCTTGGATAGGATTTAGTGATGCTCGACCATCACGAGAACTGGAATTGCGTCGATTGCGAGAGTTGTTTTTTTTGAGTGGTTGAGCATCGGCAGTTTCTTGAATTTGCGATCTAATATTTTCCTGTTGTACTTGCAGTTCTTGCTTTTCGTGCGAATCATGCCGAACTTGATGTAAGCGGTGTTCAACTGCGTCTAAGGATTCTCTAGTTTCTTGGAGTTGAATTTCGAGATCACTCCAATCAAAATTTTCTGTCACAACATCAATTTAGTAAAATGTACTTTAAATATACTCCCTTCCAACCTAAAGATTAGCGGTGCGGCGCTTCCCTAATCATTAGGTTGGCTACTGGTGAAGCTTAGAGCAATTTGTACTCAGATGCAATTTGTCTAAGACTACTAACCCTTAGTAGCAATGCGATCGTCAAAAACAAAACATTCACCTTCCCAGAGACTTTCTTCGGGGGTAACTTCGGCTAAATATTTGAGAATGCCGCCCTTAAGATGGTAGACCTCATCAAATCCTTGAGCCAGCATATAAGCACTTGCCTTTTCGCAACGAATACCACCCGTACAGAACATAGCGATTTTTTGCTGCTTGCGATCGCTTAAATTTCCCTCGACATATTTCGGGAATTCGTGGAAGAAGTCTAAATTAGGATCGATCGCCCCTTTAAAAGTTCCAAACTCCACTTCGTAAATATTGCGCGTATCAATAACGATTACATCTGGATCGGAAATTAACACATTCCAATCCTTCGGAGCGACATAGGTTCCGACTTTTTTGCTAGGATCAATACCTGACACTCCAAACTTTACTAATTCCTTCTTAAGCCTTACTCGCAGCTTGTTGTAAGGAATGACATCAGAAACAGTTTCCTTATGTTCTAAAGTTTGAAGACGTGAATCGGAACGCAGATAATTTAGTAGTGCATCAATTCCTGCACGACTGCCTGCAATAGTGGAATTAATCCCCTCTGGCGCTAATAAAATTACTCCCTTGAGTTCATGGCGATTACAGAAATCCGTAATCGATGATCGCATCTCTAGATAATTATTCAAATCTGCAAAATGATAGAAAGTCGCTACTACAAAAGGATCAGGTCTTTCTAGATATTTTGTCAGAGATTTTTCCATCTCAAAATTAGTCAGCCTTTCACCAAGACAACTTACTTGCTGCTCCTTCATCACCTTGAAACCGCGACTTTTAAAAAACGCTCTCGCAGTAATGCTTACTTCCACAAATAAGCAATCAATCTTTAATTCCAGAGCCTTTGCTTCAATGGCTCGATACAGCCTTGTTCCAACACCACAGCGATGATAGTCCTTATGACACAAGAAACAATCGATCTGACCATTGGCTTCTAGTTGAGCAAAACCGATGATTTCGCTATCTTCTTCAGCGACATAGGTAAAACTGTTAGTACAGTCTTCTGTCCAGTCGCTGAGATACAAGTCTTCAGGAGCCCAAGCTTGCACTTGCTCAGGTGAATAATCGCGAATATTTACCTCACGCACAGTATCATGGAATAACTGCGCGATGCGATCGCTGTCTTGTTTTTGAAATAGTCGAATTAGCATAGCTATAAATCATATAATCTAGGAAACCATGCTGCAACAGGGACAAAAAATTACGCTCACCATTGATGACCTCGCTGATAGTGGTGATGGGGTGGGACGTTATGAGAATATTGCGATCTTTGTCCCTAATACTGTCCCTGGCGATCGCATTACGGCAAAGTTGGAATTTGTAAAAAAAAGCTTTGCCCATGCGAGTATCGAAAAAATTCTCTCTCCCTCAAGCGATCGAGTCTACCCTAAATGCATCGTTGCCGATAAATGTGGCGGCTGTCAATGGCAAACGGTCAGCTATCCCGCGCAGTTACGCACCAAGCAAAACATCGTCTTGCAAGCATTACAGAGAATCGGTGGTTTTGATGGTGAGATTTTAGAATCCCTAATCTCGACCATTGTAGGTGCGAAGGAGAGTTTACATTATCGCAACAAAGTCACCTATCCATTAGCCACTGGTCGCGATGGCAATATTAGAGCAGGATATTATCAAAAGGGAACTCATAAAATTGTCAATCTCAATCAATGCCCAGCCCAAGATATCCGCCTCGATCCGATGTTGGAGGAGATTAAGCGCGATATTCATAATCAATGTTGGGAAATCTATGATGAGAAGAACCACACAGGTCTATTGCGCCATCTAGGATTGCGAATTGGTCGAAATACAGGCGAAGTCTTGATTACCATAGTGACGAGAGATTGGGATGTACCCAATTTGAATGTATTTGCTCAAACTTGGTTAGACCGATATCCTAAAGTCGTGGGCGTAATTCTCAATCGCAATCCAGATAAAACCAATGCAATTATGGGGCGCGATAGCCGTTGCATTGCTGGGAAGGATTATCTTTTAGAAAAATTTGCAGGTTTAACTTTCCGCTTGCGTGGCGATACCTTCTTTCAGGTCTATACTGAGCAAGCAGAAAAGATGCTCAATATTATCGAGTCAGAACTGCAATTAGAAGGAACCGAAGTTCTATTAGATGCCTACGCAGGAATTGGAACGATCGCTTTGCCATTAGCGGAACAAGTCAAACAGGCGATCGCGATCGAAATTCAACCCCAAGCCACCGCCCAAGGCAAACTCAACGCCGAACTTAATGGCATTGATAATGTGGTGTTCCACACTGGCAAAGTCGAAGAATTAATCAGTACGCTCAATCTTCAACCCGATATCGTCATCCTCGATCCGCCACGCAAAGGTTGCGAACCCGAAGTAATTAATTATCTGCGTGAATCTGCCCCCGATCGCCTTGTCTATGTCAGTTGCAATCCCGCCACTCAAGCGCGAGATTTAAAATTATTATGTGAAGGCGATCGCTACCAAATCACCCGCATTCAACCAATCGATTTTTTTCCACAAACCTCTCACGTTGAAGCGATCGCTTTTCTTAAAAAGTCGTAACCTTTAAAAATCTCTATGTTTACACAACTACGAATTCAAAATTTTAAGTCATGGGCAGATACAGGTGAGTTTCGGATGGCTCCTTTGACTGGATTTTTCGGGACAAATAGTTCTGGGAAAACGGCGATTTTGCAATTTTTGTTAATGCTAAAGCAAACTGTCGAGTCAAGCGATCGCAATCGGATTTTGCATTTAGGTAACGATCAATATAGCTATGTTGATTTGGGTACTACTTACGATATTAGTCATAGACATAGATTGCCTGATCAAATTAAATTTTCTTTTGAATGTTTGCCAAAATATATCAATTCTTCTAACTTATCTTTGCCAGCTATAAGACAGTTAAATCCACTTCGTTACTCTTATGATGCTTATGGTGATAAACCGTTTAAATTTGAATCTGTAATCAATATTCAGGAAGATCAAGTTAATATTGGTTTTTTCAAATATTATTTTGAAGTAGAAGAACTAGGATGGAATCATATCAATGTAATGAAAAGTATTACAGATAATTCTGACGAGGTAGTATATGGAATTACACAAAATGGTGACTTCTTTGAAATCCTTGAAAGTCCAGAAGAAAAGGAGATATATTTAAGTCAAAAGCTAAATGAATTTCAACTATTAAAAAATTATGGTGTTAGTGAATACCAGTTAACTCCAACCACATTCTCTAAAAAAAATATTTGGTTAGAAACACTTGCTAAAGCCTACGAAGATCTTTTTCAAAATACTTACTGTCTTGCACCTTTGAGAGAATATCCTAAAAGAACTTATCTTTGGTCTGGTGAACGTCCTCAAGATGTGGGTAAACGTGGAGAATTAACAGTTGCGGCATTACTTGCTTCTCGTAAAACAGACTCAGAAGTTGAGATTTTAGTAGCAAAAGCATTAGAAGATTTGCACTTAATTCATGGATTTAGATTAAATAGAATTACGCCTAATCGAGGTGATTATGAAATATTGGTGCAGAAGTCTCCTAATTCCGCAGAAGTATTAATTACTGATGTTGGCTTTGGAGTCTCGCAAGTCTTACCAATCTTAGTTTTATGTTACTACGCACCCAAAGGCGCAACCCTTATATTTGAACAACCCGAAATCCATCTACATCCCTCAGTCCAAGCAGGACTCACCGATATATTTATCGAAGTCATCAAAACCCGCAATATTCAAATCATTATTGAAAGTCACAGCGAACATTTATTAAGGCGATTGCAACGGCGTATGGCAGAAGAAAAAGATGGGTTTACTAATGATGATGCTGCATTGTATTTTTGTAAAATGAATGACCAAGGAGATTCAGAATTAGTTACCCTTGATATTGATGACTATGGCAATATTTGTAACTATCCCGAAGGATTCTTTGGTGACGAAATGGGCGATCTAGTTGCCATGACTGAAGCAGCAATCAATCGCCAGATGAATGTCGGAGCGTGAAAATGTATCAAATTGTCGATACAAATGTCCTACTTGTCGCCTACTTGTCGCCAGCAAAAAAGCACCTCAAGCCTCCGAAACCTGTGAACTTGCCTGTGAAAAATTTCTCCAAAATCTAATACCAGAATTTTCGAAAATGACTTTGCTGAGTTTCCCAAATCTCCCTCTCTTGAAAAATTCGATCCATCCGATCGCAAATTTGTGGCGGTTGCCCTAACTCATCATGCTTAACCCGCGATCGCTAATGCTGTTGACTCTGACTGGCACAATCACAAACAAGCCCTTGCAGAACATGGAGTCAAACTTGACTTTCTTTGTCCAGAAATATTTCCATAGAGAGAGGTAATTATGAAGAGAATTGAAGTTGAGACAAGAACAATTCTATTGACCTTGACTGGGTTCGAGTTCATAACGAAGATAGCGATTATGATTACAAGGGAATTTGCATTCCCGCACTTCCTTATTTCATTGGTACACAAAACTTTGAGCAACTAGATAGTTTTGTTGAGCCAACCTGCTTATATCCTGCATTAACCCATACTGACAGCAGTATATATAACATCAAAAATTCTGTCACTTGGCAACCCTTAACAATCCAAACATCCTTGAATTGCTATGGATAGACCGCAGCGAAACCAGATCGACCAACGATTTTGTGACCTTACTGCACAATACGCAAACTTATCGCCAAGCATTGCAAGAGTATGAGGCTTTTCAGTCATGGCGTAAAAATCGTAATTCCAAACGGGCGGCGATTGCCAGCCGCAGCAACTGGCGATATATCAGGCGATTGAGTGTAACTTTTCCTGCGATCCCAAAAGTCTCAATATTGAAGCTCGCTCTGCTTATTTGACTCTCCGTCGAGGAATTATCTTTGAAAAAGGCTGGATCGATTGGTGTGAATAGGCGTTGCAGCTTTTAGCAGATTGGGCTTACAATTTTTCATGTATTCAAATTAAATATCAAGCCCAATTTACAACTACACATTAAAAATTCATGAGCGAACCGATTAAATGGACTGCGGAAGCCGAAGCCAAACTAAAAGATATTCCCTTTTTTGTTCGACCCTTTGCCCGTAAAAAAATTGAAAAATATGCTCAGGACAACAATTTTTCACCAATTACGATTGAAGTTTATGATCAAGCAAAAAAAATGTTTAATAAGAAGTACAACGAAATGAATTAGTCGAAATTCAGTATAGAAAGAAAATCAACATTTCTATTTTGCCTGTAATATATGATTAAGTTCTAAAGAGGAGCTTACGAGAATGAGTCAAGTAGTCGAAAATTCATTAGGGGAATCAGTCTGGAAACGTTTACGTCACGGGAATATTAACACCTGCGAAGAGGCTTTACAGTTCTTAGTAGATGTTGAAGGCAATGTGCATTTGAATTGGCTCGATCAGGATTTAAATCATCGATTTTTTCGAGAATTTGAAGACCGAAGCATTTTGCCGCCAGTGATCCCCTTGCTGCTTTGGCGCAATTGCTTTTATGTAGGAACGCCCAAGGCTTTGAGTAGTGAACATCTCAAGTTCATTGGCGATCGCACTTTGACTGATATTAAATTGGTCAAAATCAGTGCTGACAGTTATCGTAAATGGTTTCGTCACCAAAATATTCCTAACCATAACGCAATTCATTCGGCTCAAGCGATTAATCCGCTTACGGGCGAAACTGAGCAGGTTGATATTGGTGAAGTTACCGATCTCTATCTATCACAAGCAGTCGATCAAACGCGGCGAATCAATGCCCTGATTTCGATCGCTTTACAACATCGTGCTAGCGATATTCACCTCGAACCAACGCCCACAGGCTTGCGCGTGCGCTATCGCATTGACGGAATTTTGCGCGATATCAAAACTTTACCCCTTGAAATTAGCCGCAAAATCATTGTCGCCCTCAAGGTCATGTCAGATATGGATATAGCCGATAGTCGCCGCCCGCAAGATGGACGTATTGGTAAAGAATATACCAACGATGATAGTCTTCATAGCAAATTGGATATGCGGGTGAGTACTCTGCCCTGCGTCTGTGGTGAAAAGGCAGTAATTCGGCTTCTACCCCGCGACAATCCTTTTTCTAATCATTTGGAAAATCTCGGATTTAGCGATCGCGCCCTAAAAATTTATGACAGTTGGCTGCGACAACCCCAAGGTTTGATCATCATGACTGGCCCCACGGGTTCAGGAAAAACTAGTACGCTTTACACCAGCTTACAGGCGATCGCCCAAGAACATGTCAATGTGATTACCGTTGAAGATCCCGTGGAATATGTTCTGCCCAATATCACCCAAACCCAAGTTTGTGAACCCGCAGGCATGACCTTTGCCGCAGGCTTACGGGCGATTTTGCGACAAGATCATGACATTGTGATGGTGGGAGAAGTGCGCGACCCTGACACTGCGGAAACCGTAGTCAGATCTGCCCTCACAGGACATCTGGTTTTATCGACGATGCATACCAACGATGCTGCCAGTGCGATCCCAAGGCTCAAGGATTTGGGTCCCGACCCTGGGTTAATCAGTGATGCCCTGCTCGGTGTGGTTGCCCAGCGCCTTGTTCGCAAGAATTGTCCCCATTGCACAGTTTTCCTTCATCCGACCTCAGCAGAACTGCAATCCTTAAGACTCGATCTCGAATATATTAATCCCAATAGTTGGCGCAAAGGTAAGGGTTGTGAAAAATGTTTCTATACGGGCTACATCGGACGTGAAGCGATTGTGGAACTAATTGATATTGATGATGCTTTTCGGCAAATGATCTATGAAGGTACGATCTCCCAAATGAATCGTTATCTCAATGAGATTGACTTTAATTCCTTTAGAATGGCGGCGATCGACAAGCTAAAAAACGGCATCACCACTACCGAAGAAATTCTGCGAGTCTTACCAAGAAGCGCTCTACATCGAGTGAATTCCCCCACTACGCGCCACGCCCATATTAAAGCCGTCAACACATAAAAAATTTTCGCAATGAACAGCTTTTTGTGGATACTTTTTAAGACTGGACTTTTACACCCCGCCAAAATGCGATATATCCCTTAATTTGCTTGGCTGCATCCTTTGGCTCAGGATAGTACCAAGCTGCATCTTTATTAGTTTCGCCATTAACTTCGATACTGTAATAGCTCGCCACTCCTTTCCAACCACAGGTTGTATGAGTATCTGTAGGCTTAAAATATTCTACATTTAGAGAATCCGCAGGAAAATATTGATTGCCATCAATAACTTCGCAGCGATCACTTTCAGCAAGCACAACTCCATTCCAAGTAGCTTTTGGCATAAATTTGAGATCTCACTAATACCTATTTGATATTTACAAGTATATTTCAAATCAGTGATGCAAAATGCTGAACAATTAAAAACTAAAGTCGCGAAGCAAGTTTTGGCGACCGCCAAGTTAGATAATTCACTAGCAAAAAATGGATGCAATCACAAATTCTTTAAAAATGTTACAGAACTCAAATTGATTATTCAAACATTTTGAGTTCTATTTGATCATGACAATAAGGCTGTATAGCCTTCAGATCTAAATTTATAATATTGCGCCCAGAGGGTGCAATATTATAAATTTGGGTAATCTATTTTATAATTAAGGTTATGGAACAAAATTGGTCTCAACTACTAAAACAGCTTATTGATCGCCAAAAACTAACTAGCGAACAATCTACAACCCTAATGCAAGGTTGGCTAGAAGGTGCGATCGCACCAGAGCTATCGGGAGCAATTTTGATCGCTTTGCAACTAAAAGGAGTGGAAGCTTCAGAATTAGCAGCAATGGCAAATGTATTACACTCCCAAAGCGAAGGTCAGAAACTGAATGATCAATTTGGTCATATTGTTGATCGAACAAAACCTTTGATTGATACCTGTGGTACGGGTGGCGATGGTGCTTCGACTTTTAATATTTCCACGGCGTGTGCTTTTGTGGCGGCAGCAGCAGGTATTCCTGTGGCAAAACATGGTAATCGTGCAGTTTCTAGTCGCTCTGGATCGGCAGATGTGCTGGAGGCGATCGGTATCCATCTTGCCTCACCAATCGAAAAAATTTACGAAGCACTCTCGGCAGTAGGAATTACGTTTCTGTTTGCTCCGAATTGGCATCCAGCAATGAAATCAGTAGGTGGAATTCGTAGAAGCTTAGGAGTTCGCACAGTTTTCAATTTGATTGGTCCACTTGTTAATCCGCTCCATCCCACTGCTCAGGTTTTGGGGGTTTATAATAAGAACTTAACGCATACCGTAGCCGAAGCATTGCGTTTAATCGATCGCCAACAAGCTGTAGTTTTGCATAGTCGCGAAGGTCTAGATGAAGCAGGTTTAGGAGATCTTACGGATATTTCCTTTTTACGTAATGGTCAGGTAACAGAAGAAGCTATTAACCCTCAAGAATTAGGATTAGCTCCCGCGCCATTAGCCAGCATTAAGGGTGGTAATGTTCAAGAAAACGCGGATATTTTACGATTAGTATTGCAAGGAAAAGGCGATCGCGCTCAAGCGGATTGTGTGGCACTCAATAGTGGTTTGGCTCTGCGGATTGGTGGTGCTGCAAATAGTTGGGCGGAAGGTGTGGAACTTGCCGTACAGATCATCCAAAGTGGAGCAGCATGGGATAAGGCTGAAGCATTAGTTCGCTTCTTAAAATAAAAAAAGCGCCCTAAGGGCGCTTTTTTTATTTTAAGAAATTAGTGTAAGAAGTGGCGAACCCCTGTAATTACCATCACTAAGCCCAGTTCATCGGCTGCCTTAATTGAGTCGGCATCGCGTAAACTCCCCCCCGGTTGCACGATCGCAGTAATGCCAGCCGCAGCCGCAGTTCGGACTGAGTCATCAAAGGGGAAGAAGCCATCGCTGGCGAGAAATGCGCCTTGAGCCTTTTCTCCTGCTTGTTCTAGGGCGATTTTGGTGGAACCCACACGATTCATTTGTCCTGCACCGATGCCAATAGTGGTGGAGTTTTTGGTAATGACAATCGCATTAGATTTAACATGACGGCTCACTTTCCAAGCGAAAATCAGTTCCTGCAACTGCTCAGGGTTCGGTTGCTTTTGGGTGACAACTTTCCATTTGTCAGGCTTGACCGAATCATCATCGGATGTTTGGACGAGCAGTCCTCCTGCGATCGTTTTTACTGTTTCATGGGAACCTTGATAAAAATCAGAGAGAACAAGCACACGCAGATTTTGTTTTTTGCTGAGAATTGTTGAGACGCTAGGTACACAGGCAGGGGCAACCACACATTCCAAAAATGTCTTATTAAGAAGTTGGGCTGTTTTTTCATCGATAGGACGATTAAGCGCGACAATACCACCAAAGGCGGAAGTAGAATCTGAGTCAAAAGCCTTTTGATAGGCTTCAGCAATAGTTGAACCGATCGCCACACCACAGGGGTTATTATGCTTGATGATCACAGCAGCAGGCTGATCGTCGCCAAATTCGGCAATAATGCTACGGGCAGCTTCGAGATCGAGTAGGTTATTAAAGCTGAGTTCTTTCCCTTGCAATTGTTGGGCTGCTGACCAACCTTTGGGAGTTTCACCAACTTGATACCATGTTGCAGGTTGATGAGGATTTTCACCATAGCGCAATGGCTTGGGATTGTTGCACAGTAAGGTATAGGATGAGGAAATTGTATTGGAAGACTTCTCTTCATCGCCACTTAAGTATTTAGCGATCGCCGTGTCATAGGACTGTGTATGTTTGAATGCGGCAACTGCTAATTTTTTACGAAATTCTAGAGTAGTTTCACCATTGTTCACTTTTAGCTCTTCGAGAAACTCGACATATTGGCTAGGGCTAGATAACACTGCCACATGATTATAATTTTTCGCAGAGGCCCGAATCAGGGTTGGCCCGCCAATATCAATATTTTCGATCGCATCTTCGAGGGTGACATTAGGCTTGGCGATCGTTTCTTCAAATGGATAGAGATTAACCACCACAATCCGAATTGGCTGAATCTCGTTATCAGTTAAATCTTGCTGATGTTCGGGTAGGTCAAGTCTCGCTAAAATGCCGCCATGAATGCGCGGGTGCAAAGTTTTGACTCGTCCACCCAAAATTTCAGGTGCGCCTGTATAGTCAGAAACCTTAATAACTTCAAGTTCTGCCGCCTTGAGTGCCTTTGCTGTCCCACCGCTACTGATTAACTGAAAATTGTAGGTAGTGGATAGCTCACGGGCAAGGTCGAGTAGTCCTGTTTTATCAGAAACACTCAAAAGGGCAAGGGGTTTCATTTGATTAGCTCCATATTCATTCACCTCTATTTTATACCTACAGCGCTTTGTGCTGAAACGCAAGCCAATATTTTTGAGGACTTACGCAAAAGAATACATTACGCAAAAGAATGCATCGTAGGGACAATTCGTGAATTTTCCCTACGATGCAATGCAGGTTTCCAGTCATTTTTATGTAGGTTCTAAATTAGACGATTTTGATTTTTGAAACAGCTTCTGTGGCTCTTAGACGGGCTTCTATGGCATCTTTTCCTTTCGCTAAAGCAACACCCATGCGGCGGTAGGGACGAGAATCGGGTTTACCAAATAAACGAATGTCGGTATTGGGAATCACAAGGGCTGCTTCTACACCTGTAAAGGAAATGCTGTCGCTAGTTTCGCTGGCAAGAATAACGGCACTGGCGGATGGACTGAGCAATTCAATCGTGGGGATCGGTAAACCTAAAATTGCGCGTACATGGAGTTCAAATTCGTTGAGGTTTTGGGAGATGAGCGTAACCATACCTGTGTCGTGGGGACGGGGAGATAGTTCAGAGAAAATTACTTCATCTTTGGTAATGAAAAATTCTACGCCAAAAATACCTGCACCACCTAGTTTATCAGTGACTTTACGAGCAATGTCCTGTGCATCTTTGACTTGAGCAGGCGTTAAGCCAACAGGTTGCCATGATTCTTGATAGTCTCCCCTTTCCTGACGATGCCCGATCGCTTCACAAAACAGTGTTTCCCCTTGCCATTGACGAATCGTTAACAGGGTAATTTCGACTTCAAAATAAATAAATTCTTCGATGATGATCTTGGCTGTATCACCGCGTCCTCCAGCGATCGCATAATCCCATGCTTTTTCCAGTTCATCGGGAGAATTGACGACAGATTGTCCTTTGCCAGAGGAAGACATCACGGGTTTGATCACGTTAGGAAAGCCAACTGTAGCGGCAACGTTTTTTAGTTCGTCGAGGCTGGTGGCGTAGGCATATTTAGCGGTGCGTAAGCCTAATTCATCATTTGCTAAATCGCGAATGCGATCGCGGTTCATCGTGAAATTAGTGGCGGTGGCAGTAGGAATGACAGTGTAACCTTGCGCTTCCAGTTCTAGTAGTTTCTTGGTGCGGATCGCTTCTACTTCTGGCACAATCAGATCGGGTTGATGTTTTTTGACGACGGATTCAAGAGCATCACCATCCAACATCGAAATGACTTCTCGATAATCGGCAACATGCATCGCAGGTGCATTGTCATAGCGATCGACTGCAATTACCGTATTACCGAGTCTTTGGGCGGCAATAACAACCTCTTTACCGAGTTCGCCAGAGCCAAGAAGCATAATTTTTTTCGGTAATGCGATCACCATTAAATTCACCTTGCTATTGCACTAAACAGCCATATCATAACGTTTTAGCTGTACATTCTGCTACTGCATACAAATTGACGAGTGGTAGCGCTTTGCGCCGCCACTCGTCTTCTGGATTTGTGCTATCACATAATTTGATAAGTTTTGCAACAAGATCAATCAGATTAATGATTCCACTTATCAAGTCAATCATTGTTCTGACAAGGTAGTTAAGTCGCTCTGGTTTCTGAATTACTTACAGCAACTTTACAGGAAAAAATAAATGACTATATCAACTGAGGAAACAGTTCATTCTGATGCAATTAATAGTGCTCATGGTCACACAATTGATGGCGAAGGATTACTAAATAATTATGCGATCGAACCAGAGATGTACATAGAATATGGTGCTGCTCTTTCTAAATTAACTAATAGAGTAACTGTCGTCGATATCTTTGATTCTGAAGAAGAAGCGAGAAAGTCTGTGTTGGGAATAGAGCAGAAAGGCTTGCTTGTTGCTCACATTTCCATTGTTGCTAAGGACTATGTAGATTCTCAAAGTGTAATAAATTGGGGAAATATTACCGCTTCAGGTGGTTTAGCATCGTTTCTAACAAAATTGGGGATTAGTGATCAAGCTATATCAAGATTTGTAGAAGCCACTGATCAGGGTAAGTTTTTGATCGTTGAAGTTGGTAATGATCTTGAAGCTAGTCAGGTGCAGCATGTTCTAGAGAAAGCTGGACATACTAACCAACAGTAGCAACAAAAAGGATAGAAGTAGTACTTCTATCCTTTTTGTTACTTGTTAGGACTTAGATTGCTTCTTCGCTAATCCAAAATCTCAGGATTCCTATCTGTTTCAGCCCTCCTTTATATTCTGACAAGTTACGGATCTGATATTGCTCTTTCATTTCCTGGCTTTGTCTTCCTAATTATTACCTAATTTACCGTCCCTTTCTCTTCCTACGAACGCCCTTTTCTCTGCTTTTAGAATGTCACAACACAAGGACGTAATTCTAATTCCCATGTCCATGTATTGCGGGGCTGACGAAGAATACTCAGATAGGTCTGCGCGCAGACCTATCAGGCTTGTCAACTGGTTCAGGTCGTCTGTCAGAACGAATACCACCATTAATGATGAAATGCGCGACATGGAAAATCTCTGGATCATGGCTCAACTGTGAATAGTTCTGGCAATAGAACTAGCAATAAAACAACTCTTATCTTATAGTTTGATGATTGTTATAATTAGCAAGTAAAGTTAAGCTAAGGACATATGCAAACTATCAAGCTCGGTTCTGATGGTCCAACCGTAACTGCACTAGGTGTAGGGACATGGGCTTGGGGTGACACCCTGTTTTGGGCTTATGGCAAAGACTTTGGAGCGAAAGAAGTTGCCGAAGCCTTCCAAGCTTCTGTAGATGCAGGGGTCACTTTTTTTGATACTGCCGAAGTCTATGGATTTGGCGAATCAGAACGCTTGCTCGGTCAATTTAGCAAACAAACCTCGCAACCATTGCAGATCGCAACCAAGTATTTCCCATTACCTTGGCGCTGGAATCGAGGGGCGATCGTTGATGCTCTCACCGCTAGTCTAGAGCGTTTGCAAACCTCGCAAATCAGTCTTTATCAAATTCACTGGCCCTTAGAATTTCTGCTCAAGACCAAAGATTTTATGGAAGTCCTTGCCGAAGAAGTCAAAAAAGGAAGGATTCAATCGGTGGGAGTGAGTAATTATTCGGCTGCTCAAATGGCTCTAGCACATCAGTATCTTGCCGAAAAGGGTATTCCCCTTGCGGCAAATCAAGTTCCTTATTCACTATTAACTAGACAAATCGAACAGAATGGTGTTCTGGAAAAATCAAGACAACTTGGTGTGACAATTCTTGCCTATAGTCCCCTTGCGCAAGGTTTATTGACTGGTAAATATACCCCAGAGACCGTGAAATCTCTTCAAGGTGCAAGGCGCATCGATCCTCGCTTTAGTCTCAAAGGTTTGCAAAAGCTGGAACCTCTATTATCGACTCTAAATAGCCTATCTGAAAAATATGATAAGACTCCTGCCCAGATTTCTTTAAACTGGCTAATTTCTCAAGGAAACATAATTCCTATCCCTGGGGCTAAAAATGCAAATCAAGCCAAACAAAATGCTGGTGCTTTAGGTTGGTCATTAACACCCGAAGAAGTGCAAATACTTCGCCTCAAAGCCCTAAACCTTTAGGCTAGAAACTATTGCTCTCGCAAGCGAATGGGGATTTGCAATTCTCGGCGTTTTAATGGTGCAGGAGTGTAAGGCGAATCGTAGAGAAACTCTCTTGGCTCTCCAGTGATTTCATATTCTGGATGATTGTCTAGCCATTTTTTTAACTTTGCGATATGTTCTGGATAGCTCCCATAGCCATAGGCTCCTTGAATACCTAAGCTCACAACTAGCATCGGCGCATGGTCTTCCACTTGAATGTCTGGAGACATTTGCTGCGGATTGATTTCGGTATTGTTGTATAAAAATGAAACTTTGGCTTTGCCCTGTTGGATGGGCTGATCGATTGTGGCGATCGGGTAGCGAGCCTCAACAGGAGCAGTCATGGAAATATTATTGCTGCTGATATGTCGAAATAGGGGATTAAAGGAATTACTAGTAGCTTCGCTGAGTTTGCCTTCATAGGTGTATGTGCCTGAGCGATAGGCAGGATACTGTTTGACTTCGATCTTGTTGTGGGTTGTGGGTGTTGGAAATCCGACGGGTAGGGGGGCAGACATGGCTTTTTTTACGGCAAATAATGCGAAAGGAAGGGCGATCGCGCACACAATGACCATCAATGTAGAAAGTTTCATAACTTGATTGTATAGGACATTCCCATTTCAATGTATTAATCACCTCATTTTTCGACTCGCAACATCTTTCTAAACTAATTGCTTTACTTACTCTTGCTTTATGTTGGGCTTTTTCTTCTGTGCTTTGGCTAGCTCTACTCAATCCCCGCAATCCCAAAAAACATGGTTCCCTAAAAGTATCTTTCGTCTTGGGTTTGATTTCCCTCGTCATATCATCTTTGACCTTCACCTAAATTATCAAGCCTTTTTTAACTCCATCAAATTCTTGTTCTGTACTTAGGATTGTTTTACAGGAATCTCAATCACAAATTCTGTCCCTTTACCCACTGTAGAATCAAAAGATAATTTGCCGCCGTGATTTTCGGTAATAATCTGATAGGCGATCGATAGCCCTAAACCTGTACCTTTACCTACAGGTTTAGTTGTAAAGAATAGATCAAACAAACGATTGTGTAATGCTTTAGGGATACCATTGCCATTATCTGAAATACTAATCACTAGGAGATCGCTGTCTTGTATTTCGGTTTTAATTAAAATTCGGGAAATTTTTTTGTCATTTCTAACCCACTGAGGCTTATCATTAATGACCTGCCAATTTCCATTGGTTTTAGCATCTTCTTCTAAAGCATCAATCGCATTAGTAAGTAGATTCATAAACACTTGATTGAGTTGCCCTGCATAGCATTCAATTTCAGGTAAATCTCCATACAGCTTATCAACGCGAATTTCAGGTCGATGGGGATTTGTTTTTAATCGACTTTGTAGAATCATTAACGTTTCATCAATCCCTTCATGAATATTCACATATTTACAACCTACCTCATCGCTGCGGGAGAACTTATTGAGAGATTGCACAATTTTCTGAATTCTTTCTGCATCAACTCTAATCGAATTAATCAACCGCATAAAGTCATCTACTAAGAAATCAATATCGATTTCTTCGAGCTTTAATTGGACTGCCTCAATGGGATTAGGATAATGACTACGATAGATTTCAATCAGGCTTAGTAAGTCCTTGGTATACCTATCTGCATAGGAAAGATTGCCATAAATAAAGTTGACAGGATTATTGATTTCATGGGCAATTCCTGCAATCAATTGTCCTAACCCAGACATTTTTTTCGCTTGAATCAGTTGAGATTGGGTACTTTTTAGCTCTTGAAAAGCTGATTCTAATATTTTTGCTTGGAGGCGATATTTTTCTTCGGAGGCACGCACTAAGGCTTCTGAAGCAAGGCGTTCCGTAATATCTCGTAGTCTCCAAACTCTCCCTGCACAGTTATTCAAAATATTTTGAGGCTGGGAATAGCATTCTAGGGTTCTACCGTCATCTAGTTCTACAACTTCAAAACTATTTTGCTCACTACTTAGCCCTTCCCCAAAGTTTTTGAGATGTTGAGAAGATTTAATACGCTCAGTTATATATTTGAGAATAGAGGAATCATCATAGTTTGTAAAAATGCTTTTCGGAATCCGCCAGAGATCTACAAATTTTTGATTGCAAATGATAATGTTATTGACCGCATCAAGTACTAAAATGCCGTCAGCAGTCGCCTCAAGGGCAGCCCCTAACGCTGCAAAGCTTTTGTTAATCTCAGCTTCAGCAGCTTTGCGATCGCGAATATTTGTACACACATAAGTAATGCCAATTACTTCGCCAGCAGAACTTTTGACAGGATTCACTTTTAAACTGATGGGGATAGGTTGCTGATTGCGATCGCGCATTTCTAATTCACCCGTCCAAGTACCGCCATAGACGACAGCAGTATGAATAGCTTGAGCAAGTTGAGGCTCGGCAAATAAAGACCCTAGATGGTTAGAATTTTGTAAGGTATTTAAGTTGTGGGAAAATAGATCGCTGAAGGCTGAATTGATATAGATTGGCTCTCCTGTCCTGTCGGTAATACAAATAGCATCATTAGTACTTTCAAGGGCTGTGCCGATTTTAGTGAAGGCATCTTCAAAGTATTGACGCTCGGCAATTTCTTCCTGTAATAGATATTTAAGATCAGTTGATGGGCAATCTTCAAGAATAGAACTCGCGATAATGATGCCTCCAGTTGAACCATCATCGTTATACCAAGGTTGTATTAATAGTTGGAAGTTATTAGTAAGACCGCCACGCTCTGTAATTTCAAGCTCGGTCGAGTAGTACATTTGTCCACCAAGCAAGCACCTGTCTAATTCGTTCCGTTGGATGGGGGGAATCGATAAAGTTGTATAAATGTTTGTACCGATCAGTTTTAGTCTTGGTATCGCCAACATTTTTACCCAAGGCTGACTGACTAATATGTAGTTGAGGTCGCTGTCAAACATAGCGATCGCCGCAGGACAGAAGTCAACGAACCAGCGCAGATATTTTTCTCCCTGATTAGAACGTCTTGAGAGTTTTTCCCACTGAGCGTTTGGGTTGGCTTTTACCATATTAAAATCCAGATTTAAAGCCTGTCGCCTACGCCACAGGATTTAGTTTAATTACTCCTAATTTCAACATTGTAAGTGTTGACAAAATTTTAGATTGTATTGTTTGAACAACAATTAATACTAACTTCTTGCTCTATCTGCTTAGCAATTAGTACAACACTAAATTAAATCTCCTAGCAAACTCGATATTTCCCCTTGCATATTGGTGCGGTTGTCGTCATAGAGCATCAAGGTATCTAGTTTTTTATGCCGTGATAACTTTTGGACTTTGCGAACATTACCATTAGTAGCGTCGAGGGCAGCCGTGATTGCGGAGTGACGAATACGGTGGGGAGACATTTTTTTAGAAATCCCTGAGTCTCGCGCAAGTTGATCAACAATTTGGTAAATCGCCGTGCCCGTCAATCTGTGACCATGACTGACGGAATCAAGAGCGTGAAATAATGGGCGATCGCTATTTCTTGTCCTAAGTTGAGATAGCCAGTCTTGAATCGCGTTAGCAGTTCCCATACTAAGACTAATGAAACTCTTTTGAGATCCACGTCCTTTGCCTAAAATTTGTAGAGATCGCGCCTCAAAATCAAAATCGCCAATATTTGCGCTAACTACCTCATTACGGCGCAAAGCATTGTCCCAAAGCAGTCGCAATATCGCGAAATCGCGTTTGCCTTTGAGGGTGTCACGTTTAATTGCCAATAACATTTGGCGGATACTATCGGGTTTAAGCCCTGTTGTATCCCGATAGGTTTCCACAGTCTCAGTTTGAACATCATTGAGATTCCAAGTGCATTTTCCTAATTTAGCGGCGAAATTGACCAATGACTTTAGCGCAGAGAGACGACGGTTAATCGTAGATTCCTTTAACCCCCTAGCAATCAGTTCAGATTTGTAGCGTAAGGCGATTGCGATCGCCTCAAAACGATTTAACTGTAAAAACTGAGCAACTACAGTTTCATTAGGCTTTTGTCCATAGACAGCAAGAAAAAAGTAGTGCAAGTCTTTCTCGTAGGCACGTCTGGTATTGAGACTGCGTTTGTCTGCTAGGAGAGCATTAAGAATATCAGAATTTAATCCTGTCAGAGCGTAAGGAATCGAGCTTAATTGAGTCCCATTTTGAGTCTCGTATTCTAGTGTGGATATATTATTCTGTCTTGTCTGAGTCTCGCCAGTCTCAATAATAGTCTTGTTAAGTGTCTCGACATCTTGTTTTAAGGCATATTTTTGTTGACTAAATCGCAACTGTTCAGGGGCGATCGCTTCTTTAATACCTGCATTTCCTGCAACTTTCTTGACAATGCCATAGATCGCAGTTCCCGTCAGTCTGTGCCCGTAATTAGCGCGATCTAGAGAGATAAATAGAGGTGTTTGAATATCTTCATTGTTTTCATGTTCACTAGTTTCATGTTCATTAGGAAGATGAGTCAAATTGAGCCAGTCTTGTAATGCGATCGCTGTATCTAAACTGAGACTAATAATCTCTTTCAGGTGTGATTGTCCCTGCCGCTTATAGCGTTTATCAATCTGTAGCGATCGCCGCTCAAAATCAAAATCCCTAATATTAATTGCTGCGACCTGTTGACGCTTTAGCGAATTCTCGATTAATAAGCGGAGAATTGCATAGTCGCGTTGACCTGCTAAGGTATTGCGCTCGCAAGCCGTGAGAATAAGGACAGCTGCATGGTTATTAGTGATCATGCATCATGACTTACTACTAAGAACTTTGTAGGCGATCGCAATTAGAACTAAACTTCCAAAAAAAGGCAGCCAGTTATATCTCATCAAATACCATAAAGAATTGAAGAAGTAGTTAAACTCGCGGGCTATCCATGCCGTAATTAGAACTGCCCCAACAGCCATAGCGAAGTACATCAAAAATTTTGTCATGATTTTACTCCTAGAGAATTCTCTTTGAAAATAAGTCCGTAAGCTTAGAATCTTATGTCACTCGCTATGCAAGTGGCATAAGATTCTAAGTTTGGGTTTTAACTATGCTGAACTACTTAAATGTAATACAGATCAATATGAAAAGCATCATAATATTAAAAACAAAATGAGTAAAACTAATATGTCGCGGACTACCCCATATCAGCCTGTTCTTTTACGATTGCTACACAGCGCGATCTCCTTACTCGTCTTTGGGGCAATCATTACAGGCTTTATGATCTATGACCGATTTGACAAGCGTTTTGGAACCCTAAACTTACCGATAATTCCCAATACTCAAGGAATTCATGGATCGATCGCCTTTGCATTTTTGTGTTTCTTACCAATCTTTGCGATTTATTGCTTTCATATAGGAGATCGCCGCCTTATTCAAAAAGAATCCCTCAAACAATTGCAAGAAGTAGGAAAGCCAATTTGGTGGATCTCATTACAGCGTTTTGCCAATAGCGTACTCCTCCTATCTGCCACCTTTGCTGTCATTACAGGACGAATGATGCAGGACGAATGGTTACCTAGTAGAGAGTTTAGTCATGCTTGGTACGTTGGGCATCTAATATCATGGGTATTAATGATCTTTAGCGTAGCTATCCATCTATTAATGAGTGCCAAGGTTGGGGGACTGCCTCTATTGCTCTCCATCTACAATTGGAAGATTCGTCCTGATGACGCACCAAGATTTTGGTTGCGAGGATTTAAAATCAAACCTTCTAATATATTTCTATTCATTTTTGAAGGATTAGTTATTGGTGGAATTGCGATCGCTTTTTTACTACCAAGAATTATCACAGCAAGAACGTAGGGGCTTAGCATTTGTGCCACGATTTTAAAACGCACATGATTCTTGACATTCTCAGGGCTGAAGCGACTGAGATTCCTGATTGATCGAGACAACTTACCAAATAGACCTAAATCTAACTGGCAGAGGTCGAACTCTCCACAGGCGTAGAAATTTCCGTATGCCCTACGGTATTTTTAAACTAATAGCCAAGATATTTAGTGCAGCATTGTGATCACGGTCTAAAACCGTACTGCAATGACTACGTAAAATCAGTTAATTAAAGAAAGTATTGGAATAAGTATTTATCTCCCTATTATATTTACGCCAAAGGCAAGAATATAAAGCCATCTGCATATTAGGAAACTTCACATGCCAGAAAAATTATCAAGCGATCGCCATACATCTTCTACACAAAAGCCCCTACCTTGCCATCACTGTGAAGGTCGGGGCTATATTCAAATTCGTGATTGTTCTGGTGAAATTCAGCGAGAAGAAAATTGTTCGTTTTGCAATGGTACTGGAGAAATTGAAAAGTTTTCTAAGTCTGATTCGCAAGCTTTTTGAGAATTTTAGGACTTGCGCGAAAACGCCTTAAAACTCACATTTTATCGCAGAGGCAATTCATGAATTGCCTCTGCATTTTGTCCTTTTGCTTGTAAAGAAGTTATGTAACCTGATATACAATGATTATATATAGCTTTGTATACAGTATACATTTTATGTGAGTGTTTGAGAATGTACGGCTTAAAAGCAATAGTAATTGGTGCGGGCATTGGTGGGCTGACAGCAGGAATCGCTCTACGACGGGCTGGCTATGAAGTAGAAGTTTATGATCGCGTGCGGGAATTACGCCCCACTGGTGCAGGAATTTCGCTATGGTCAAATGGAGTCAAGGTTCTTAATCGTCTTGGCTTAAGTGAACAAATGGCAGCGATCGGCGGAAAGATGGATCGTATGGAATATCGTCATTTATCAGGAAAATTACTGAATGAAATTCCACTGTATCCTTTAATTGATGAAGTTGGTCAACGCCCCTATCCTGTTGCCAGACGAGATTTACAAAACCTTCTTTTAGAGGCATTTGATCTGTCAGGGGGCAAATTAACTTTAGCTAAAAAATGTGTTGAATGTCTAGAAAGCGATCGCGATGTCACTGCTAAATTTGAAGATGGAAGCATTGCTACAGGGGACTTATTGGTAGCTGCCGATGGTGTACATTCCATTTTGAGAGAATATGTTTTGGGTGAAAAGGTAGAGCCTAAGTATGGTGGCTATGTTAATTGGAATGGACTAGTTCCGATTAGTGAAGATCTTGCCCCTGATGATATGTGGGCAATCTATGTCGGTGAACATAAACGGGCTTCACTGATGCCCGTAGGCGGTGATCGCTTCTATTTCTTTTTTGATGTGCCATTACCTAAAGGCACAACTAGCGATCACACAAAATATCGCCATGAACTGAAGGAATATTTTCAAGGTTGGGCAGAACCTGTG
The DNA here is from genome assembly GCA_943371975.1 of Pseudanabaena sp. UWO311. GTDB lineage: Bacteria > Cyanobacteriota > Cyanobacteriia > Pseudanabaenales > Pseudanabaenaceae > Pseudanabaena. The sequence goes on from CALRWX020000003.1 coordinate 78,374, forward strand.
CAATTATTGATTGAGCGCCTTGATCCTGATGCAGTAGCGCGAGTAGAAATCCATGATGTTGGACCGATTACAAGGATGGTAAGAGGTCGAGTAGCTTTAGTTGGAGATTCGGCTCATGCGACTTGTCCCGATCTGGGACAGGGAGGCTGTCAGGCGATGGAAGATGGATTAGTACTCGCAAATTATCTAGTATCGACTAATTTGAGTGTGCCTGATGCCCTAATGCGCTATGAAAAGGAGCGTAAAGTCAGAACTACCGAACTTGTTAATAAAGCACGAAATCGCGCCGAGACTATTCATGGCAAAGATCCTGATGTTTCCCAAAAATGGTATGAGCAACTGGAACATGAAAGCCCATTGGATGTCACTAAGGCGATCGCCAAAATTATTAGCGGAGGTCCATTACATTGAGCCATCCATCAATTTATATGCTCAAGAATCTCAATCAAATGAGTCAGGCTGAATTTACCGATGCACTGGGTTCTATTTTTGAACATACACCTGAAATTGCCTCTGAAGCATGGCGATCGCTGCCCTTTGACAATGTCCTGCAATTGCTTCGGACGATGGCAGAAGTTGTTAACAAAATGAGTGAAGCTGATCAGTTGCAGTTAATCTGTGCCCATCCCGATCTCGGCAGCAAATTTAAAATGGCTGAAGCATCAGTACAGGAACAATCTACGGTTGGTTTAGATCGACTTTCTGCCGCAGAATATGATCGCTTTCAACGACTTAACAATGCTTACAAAGAGAAATTTAGATTTCCTTTTATTATCGCTGTCCGCAATCATACTAAAGATACTATTCTCAGAGCTTTTGAGCAGAGACTAGAGAATACTCCCCAAAGCGAGAGACAACAGGCGATCGCTGAAATCATCGAAATTGCTAGATGGCGTTTAACTTTGGCAATTAGCAATTAGCGATTACCCCTAAAGCCAAAATCTATATAAAGTTCACTTTTGTCAAATCCTATGACCTACCCCAGAGACATGATTGGCTATGGGAGAAATACTCCCGATCCTAAATGGAAAGATAACGCGCGTATTGCTGTCCAGTTTGTAATTAATTATGAAGAGGGTGGCGAGACTTGTATCCTTCACGGTGACACGACCTCAGAAACTTTCCTGTCAGAAATTGTGGGAGCTGCCCCCATTGATGGATTGCGCCATATGAATATGGAATCTTGCTATGAATATGGAAGTCGCGTAGGATTTTGGCGATTATATCGCATGTTTAGCGATCGCCATATTCCTATAACAATCTATGGAATTGCGATGGCGCTAGAACGTAATCCTGAAGCGGTTGCAGCTATGCTCGAATCTGATTGGGAAATAGCTAGTCATGGCTATCGCTGGATTGATTATAAATATTTTTCACCTGAACAGGAACGAGAACATTTGCAAAAAGCGATCGCCATTCATACAAAAGTTACAGGTGATCGCCCGTTAGGTTGGTACACGGGACGCACCAGCCCGCATACACGTCGTTTGGTCGTTGAGGAAGGAAGATTTCTCTATGACTCTGATAGTTATGCAGATGACCTTCCCTATTGGAATCATGATTATGGCAAGCCGCATCTCATCATTCCCTATACGCTTGACAATAACGATATGCGCTTTGCCACGACGCAGGGGTTTAATTCAGGAGAGCAATTTTTTGCTTATCTGCGTGATGCCTTTGATGTACTGTACGCAGAAGGTGATACATCTCCCAAAATGATGAGTATTGGTTTGCATTGTCGATTAGTAGGCAGACCTGGAAGAGCGGCGGCTTTGGCAAGATTTTTGGACTATGTGCAAAGTCACGATCGCGTCTGGATTTGTCGCCGCATTGATATTGCCCATCATTGGCACAAGCACCACAAACCAGCATAAATATTGGCGGCGCAAAGCGCCGCCGATTAGTACACCCATATCTTAAATAGAAATCCAATGAAAGTTGAAGTATATAAGCTTCCTCAGAATAGTCCTGATGATCTCATGGCTTTAGAATCGGCGATCATCTCAGGCAAAATTAATCCACAGCAAATTGTGGCGATTATGGGCAAGACGGAAGGAAATGGCTGTGTCAATGACTTTACACGCGGCTTTGCAGTGCAAACCTTAAAAAACTATCTCGCTAATTTTGTCAGACAGGAACAAGTAGCAGCGATAGTCTATGTCATGTCTGGTGGTACTGAAGGGGTCTTAAGTCCCCATTTGACAATTTTCACAAGTCAACCTTCATCGCCACACACTCCAACCCGTATGGCTTTAACCTTGGGAGTGATTCATACTCGCGATTTTACGGCTGCAGAAATTGGGTCGTTAACGATGGTCAAAGAAGTTGCTTCGGCAGTTAATCAGGCGATCGCTACCGCAAGAATCGCTAAAGACGATGTGCATTTTATCCAAATTAAATGTCCACTGGTCACCAGTCGAGATCGCTTGCTAGATAAAGAACATGATCCGAAATCAGTTAGTAAATCTGTAAGCAGCTATCAGTCAATGGGTTACTCACGGGGAGCCTCAGCGTTAGCCGTGGCAGTGGCTTTAGGTGAAATTCAACTAGAAGATCTCACAGAGACAGATATTTGCCAAAATTACGATTTATACTCCACGGTTGCTTCCACATCCGCAGGGGTGGAGTTACGCAATTGTGAGATTTTGGTGTTAGGGAATGCCCCGACATCCACTAGCAATTTTGTCATTGGTCATAGTGTGATGCAACACGCTTTAGATGCTGATGCAGTTATCAAGGCGATCGCCTCAACAGGTCAAACAAGCGATCGGGTGGTAAATATATTTGCGAAAGCTGAAGCTGATCCATCGGGAGAACTTTTGGGGAGAAGACACACGATGATGGATGACTCCGATATTAATCATACGCGCATGGCAAGGGCTGTGGTTGGAGCAGTAGTGGCTTCTATCGTGCAAGATCCGATGGTCTATGTATCGGGAGGTGCTGAACATCAAGGTCCCTCCGGTGGTGGACCTGTTGCCGCGATCGCCCGCATAGACTAAGAGCAAAGGCTTCGCGATGCGAAGCCTTTGCTCTTAGTCTATGCACTTTTATAGGCAGCCCATCCACCAAGATCAGAAATATCAATCCAGTTAAACTTTTCGATTAATTCTTGGGGATAGAAAAATGCTGTCAATACTTCTCCATCTTCTAAATGAACATCTGTAGGGTACATATGAGGAGGCTCATTACTGGCGAGATAATCAAATTCATCGACTTGCATCTCATAGACTTCCCCCGGAATGGAAATACCACCTTTTTCCACTTCATAAATAGCAGGATGCCAGCCATCTCCCGCAGCATGAAGGCGATAACGTGATTGGGTATTAGCAGTACAGATAAACTTTGCCCCTTGCAAATTACCATGATCGGGTTGCCCACGTAATGCTGAACCACAGATAAATACTCGTTTTGTGCCGTTAGATGCTGTCATAAATAGCAAGATTGAAATTATGGACTAGATTATTGTATACAGTATGCAGTTGATAAAGACAATATCGTAAACTAAAAATGGCGTAGCCTTTTTTAGTTTAAAAAACCTTACTGGGTTTGTTTTTTAATTCACGAAAGTGTTGTTACACTTTCGTGAATTGGTATTGCTTGGAAACGTTACAAAATTTGCTGGTTAAACTATGACTGGAAAACTATCAACCCATGTTCTCGACATTGTGCATGGATGTCCTGCTAGAAATATGCAGATTGAATTATGGGCGATCGCTAATAATGAACAAAAAAACTTACTCAAAACTCTATATACCAACCAAGATGGCAGAACCGATCAACCATTACTCAGTTATGCAGAAATGCAGGTGGGAGTTTATGAGCTTTGTTTTTATGTCAGTGACTACTTTGCTATTATAGAAGTACTTCAGTCCCAACCTCCTTTTTTAAGCCTCGTTCCTATTCGCTTTGGGATTTCCGATGTCAATGCTAGCTACCATGTTCCCTTACTAGTATCACCTTGGGCGTACAGCACCTATCGGGGCAGTTGAGTTGAGTCCACCGCGGGGACTATTAGCTATGACTAAGCATTGCCAGCAGTTTGCGGCGCATAATCAAACCAGGCCGATCAGTCATCATATGCTGCTCAAGCTTGGTATCTAGCGGCACATCATAATCAGTTGACTCTAAAATAGCCTTATCCTCTAACGTCACTTGTCGATCAAAGGCGATCGCATCCGCAGCCTTGGTTTGTTCTTCAGTATCATTTCTCATGCAGAACTGCACAATTTGTGAAGACTTGTCATCAATGGGAGTCGCTGTATTAACGACAATATGGACTAATCCATTGGGATAATTAATCCGTAATTTGCATGTAAAAGGCATAAACCAATCCATCTCTAGCTTGCGATGGGTGATATAGCTATCAATTTTCAAATTCTTTTTCTGAGATTCAGGATTAACTACTCCGAGGATTGCCGTTGCCCTCAGACCATAATCAGTCTCCGTAATTTCTAATTCTTCGGGGATAGGATGCTCGGCACTACCAAAAGTAGTTGTATGTACAAATGTGGGATGGGCAAGATCCATTTCGTTTTCCATTACCCTCAAACCTGCACAGTTCCAGATTTCATAGAATTCTGGGATCAGCCGAAAATCAGCATCGCTAGCTTCAGGTAGTTCAGGAATTTTGTTAATAGGATCTTCTAAACACACCCAAACATAACCATAGCGCTCCTCACAGGCATAAGTGTCAATGCGATAGTTCTTTGGAATAGGTGTGTCAGTTGGTAGTTGGGGAACTCGCAAGCAGCTACCAGCAGCATCATATTGCCAACCATGATAAGCACATTCCAGTAATCCATCTGTCACTTTGCCTAGGGATAGCTTAGCTGAGCGATGACAACAGCGATCAGCAGAAGCAGCAGGCTTTCCTTCTGCTGATAACCACAGAACAATTTTTTGTCCAAGAAGTTGAAAGCTTTGGGGTTTGTCTTTTGCTAGTAAGGACATTGGCATGACTGGATACCAAAAGCGTTTGAATAGTGGCTGACTAGTAACTAACATCTGTATACTGTATACACAATTACAGACATTTAATTGGGTTAGAGTTAAACATTCTGTGTTGATAAATACAGATTTGGTTGGAAAACCCTATCCAGCAAGGCAAAGCTTAGCATCACTCCACATTTCTTTGTAATCTGCAATACAGAAAGCGATCGCAATTCTCAAGTTTAATCGTATGACTTGAATACTGTATACAGTATTCAAGTCATACGATTTTTTTAAATTCATATGTTCGTCGCTCATGTAATTGGTTTGAGGAGTTATGTTAAAGGCTTGGAATAGTTCGCTTTCATATCTGGCGATATCTGTCGCGTTGTCTAGTTTGTCCGCACCCGTAAAAGCTGCACCTCAACCATCCGATACCAGTGCTTCTTTGCCAACAACCCAAACTTCGGTTAGCAATTTAATCGATCGCCAAGACGCTGCTGTCACTCTCCAACAAAATTTGGTGTCAGGATCGTCTGCTATCAGTAATTTGGCAGTAGATAAACTTCCTGAAGCTACAGAAGTTTCCGCAGTCACCTCTGTTTCGCAATTTTCAGATGTACGCCCAACTGATTGGGCTTTTACGGCTCTACAATCTCTAGTAGAACGTTACGGATGTATTGCAGGCTATCCCGACAGTACCTTTCGTGGTGGCAAAGCCTTATCAAGGTACGAATTCTCGGCTGGGCTAAATGCTTGTTTAGATAAAATCAATGAAATTATCTCCACAGGCTTAGCTGATAAAGTTTCTAAAGACGATCTTGCGACTTTGCAGAAGTTGCAGGAAGAATTTGCTTCTGAACTTGTCACTTTGCGCGGAAGGGTTGATGCTCTCGACAAAAAAGTTACGACTCTAGAATCACAACAGTTTTCGCCAACAACAAAACTGAGCGGGCTTGCTTTCTTTAATCTTACTGGTGCAACCGCTTCTGGAGCAGTTAGAGCTGAACGTAGTTCGGCTGATCCCAATAACATTAACGCTGTACCAACACGCGTTGGTGGTGTTCCAAGCACATCATTGAGAAGCAATCCAAACGTAACCCTTGGATATTATTTATTCCTGACTCTAACGACTTCTTTTACAGGCAAAGATGCTTTAGTAACCCAACTGGTTACAGGTAATGGTAACTCTCCTGCAAATAACTTTGCATCGGCAGGGTATACCAATAGTTTTGGAACTCCATTTCTTGATCAGACAGGTGTACCATCAGGAACAGCGAATCAGTTTAATATTCGTGAATTGTTTTACAGCTTTCCTGCCGCAAGTAACGTAAATATCGTGATTGGTCCCCGTATAAACTTCTATCGTTATTTTGACGCTAATCGTTTTACTAACTTCTTGACAGGTGCAAGTAGTTTTAACTCGAACGGAAGTACACTCTCAAATGCCGTTGATCGCGGTTCGGGAGCAGTAGTGAGTTGGACAATTGATCCTCAATTTAAGCTAACGGCAGCTTATCTGGGTGAAAACACTGAGTTTCTTTCTTCGGCAATTCCGAATTTCAATACTTCGAGTAATCCTCAACAAGGATTATTTGGCGGTACAAATACACTAACCGCGGAATTAGTCTATTCTCCTAGTAAGGAATCTAACTTCCGATTCTTGTATACTCGATCAAATATCAAAACCAATGGTGATCGCATTGGTGGTGCAACTGCTGAACCCTTGCCCTATGGCATTGCTGACGATGGTCAAGGCGGTGGCATCAATAATGCCAGTGCGGATACATTTGTCTTTAATTTTGATTGGTTGATTTCTAAAGGTTTTGGGATATTTGGGCGTTATTCCTATGGCAGTACGAATATTTCCCCACTCAATACTGCGATCGCTGGCGGTAGCGTTACTGTAAATGCCTTTCAGTTTGGGCTAGGTTTCCCCGATCTATTTAAAGACAGTGCATTGGGCGTACTTTCCTTTGTTGTACCATACAGCTATACAAGTGGACGTAATTTCCTTGTGTCTGGCGGTGGCGATGGTGCAACGCAGTATGAGTTAGAGGCTTCCTACTATTACCCTATCAGCAAAAATATTGCGATCGTACCTGCGTTCTATGCAGTTTTTAATCCCAATAGTTTTTCTACTAACCCCACTGTGTTTGTCGGCAATCTCCGTACCCAGTTTAGTTTCTAAGTAGGACAAAAAAAGAAGTGAGTAGCGGCGCAAAGCGCCG